>NZ_JBBPHP010000046.1:0-38990 GCF_038039535.1 Catalinimonas locisalis
ATCATTGCTTTTGAAATCGCTTTCTTTTACATCAACTTTGGTTACGTTTGATCTTTCATACTTTGTGTAACACCACCCTTAACTTTAATAAGCTTGAGTACTTCTTAAAATGTTCAGCTACTATGATCTGTCAGGTTTCTTTTTCTGAACTTATAAATTCCAAAGGCTATACCACTAGCCATCAGTATGCTTAGTCCACCGTCAATGGGAATACCTGCCGGCTCGCGTGTCCAGGGAGGACCATCTCCGTCTCCCGGAACTTGCTCAAAAGGGGGGCCACTTTGTTCGCCAGGAAATTGAGTAGGAGGCCCATTCCTTTGTGCAAGCCCTATGCTTATGGAAAAGGCCAGTAATGAAGTTAATAATAGCTTTTTCATAAATTTTACTTAAAGTTAAATCATTTTGACTTAAGATCGCCAGAACAAAAATTATTTATATTCTAATATAATTTAGCAAATTTTCCCCATTTTTTCAATACACAGTATTCAGTATTTTAGACCTTACTCAAACCAACTAGTGTTTGATTTTCAAGGCAGGAATTGAGAATATTGTCTTGAAAGGAGAGGCAATAAACAGGTATATTTTAGTGGAGATCACATCAATCACAAAAAGCCCCCATGCTTTTGCTACTAAATTTGTGATCAAATAGGTTGATAATAAGATAACACTCAAATATACAACCAGCCAGGTGCTTTGTCTATCTCTGAATAAATACCAGACAATGGCTATGGAGAAAATAGCATGTACAAATACATGCAGCAGTTTGAACAAATTTTCGGGATGATTTATTAATAAAAAGGGTCTTTCCTCCCACGCTCTGGAAGAAAATAAAACAAGTACGTTTTCCAAGACTACATCCTGCATTTGAAAGTAGACAAATTGTAGTATAAATAACAGCACCGCTATAAATACACCTTTTTTATTTTTCTTCTGGAGAGGGATAAACTGGGAAATCATGATTGTGATCTGAATTTCAGAATCTTTCTTTCTTTGCCAAAGCTGTTTGCCCATACCATCCAGAAGTAAAACACGCATAGATATACCGCTATGGTAAAGGTATATTTATGATTGAATTCAAACCATGAATGATAATACATATAGTTGTAAATCAGGAACTGTACTCTGATCACATTGATAAGGAACACTGCCAGGCAGCCTGCCGCAATGAACCACATTTTATGCTTCCAGTTTCCGGGATAGGCAATGATAAATCCCATAAAAAGTACCATGAGGGTAAAAGCATTGCAAGAATCCGCTATGTATAAGAGAGGGACTTCGTCTACAAGAATCAAGCTGACAGATTGTTTACTTTCACTACTATGAGGTACATCTATATAACTTGCCTCATAACCCACTAAATTAAGCAGCCTGGTACTTACCATCGCCGTTTTGCTGGTGATCCACATCTCTATATTGGTATGAGAAGCGATCCACCCAAAGTATGCTATATTCCAGATAAGATACAGACCGGCACACTTTGCCAAAAAGAGATAAAGACTTTTGTTATTTTTCATACAAGTTTAGCATTCACCTGAAACGATGCTGTAAGGTAGGCCTCTGGGTTATTTCATGATAGCGTATCACATCGCTACCATAATAGTGCATGACCATACTTTTGCGGGTTCTGCCGGGATCGTTTATTTTACTACCACCGTGTAACATGTTCGCATGCCAGATCAATACATCACCCTTGGCGGCATGAAAGTATGTTTTCTGCAGATTATTTTGCTCTATCAACTTCTCCACTGCCTCATTGTAATTGCTTTTTGCATCTCTACCCAGGCACCAGCGGTTACCACCGTGATTGTAATTCCCATTCATCAAATAATCTAATTTGTGGCTTCCGGGATAATAAAACAAAGGGCCATTATCGCTATCAATGTCTTCCAGCGCTACCCACACGCCGAGGAGATATCCATAGGGATAAGTAGTCATGTGAATAAAATCTGAATGGGCTCGTTCCTGAGTCCCAACCAAAAAATTAGCACTTTGAAAAAGTTCTATCGGTCTTCCCATCAGTAGCTCGAGGGCTCTTAGGAGTTCGGCCTGATTAATAGTCTGATTTAGCAGGGCGGAATATTTCACTGCAAACATCATCTTTCGCTGGTCTTTTACCGGTAAGCGCTTTTCTCGTATCAACCTTTCTACTTCATCATTGATCATGCTTAGCTGTTCTGCAGAAAAAAAACCTCTTAAAATGGCATATCCATCTCTGGACCAGTTTATGATGGCCGATTGCGTGGTTTTACTTAGTTCTTGAAACTGAGGCTGCTGAGGAAGCAGTACAGAAGAATCCCCCTGATCCAGCCATGGCATCTCTTCTACCGTAGGTACGTTAAAATCTTCACTCGATAAAGGACTGTAATAGTGCTTTTTCAAGCCGTATTTTCTATACACTGCTCTTTGGTATTTGAGCCTGTGATAGCTAAAGAGGTTGAAGAGGAGATACAGAAGTTTTATTCTTCTGAAAGTTTGAAGGAAGGAGTAACTTTTCATGGTACTGTAGGTTTAGTTTTTTGTTTTGTTGGGACAAGCTCGTTGATTCTTTAGTAAGCCAGGGCGTTGAAATACAATTTACTGTGTTCCTAACTACGATCAACTTACCACCTTTTCTTTATAGCAACTGCAGGATTTCCACTATAGATTTGATTCTCTTCTAAGTCAGTTTTTATCACAGAGCCAGCAGTAACAACAGCATCAGTACCAATTGTAATTCCAGGGCCAACAAAGCAACAAGCCCCTATCCAGCATCCATCTCTAAGTAAAATTGAGGCGTTGCGATAAGGCATGGAAGGAATACGAAAATCATGATTACCTCCGCAGAGAAATACACGCTGAGACAATGCCACATTACTGCCTATTTTTAGTTTTTCAAAATTGAGGATACAAACTTCTTCACCTATCCAGACATGGTTGCCTATTTCTAACTTCCAGGGAAAATGGATATTGACCCTGGGCTTAATGATTACCCCCTCCCCCACACGGGCTCCAAATTGTCTTAATAATACCGTTTTTAAATAACTGGGATAGGGTATAGCAGAAAGAAAAAACAAAACTTTTATAAGATACCAGCAGGTTTCCTTTAATTTACCAGCACCCCGGTCTAATCCTATAGAAGGATCAAAATCCTGTAGCCTAACCCTTGAGCTAAAGTTTTTGCTAACATGCATGTTAAAAACTTGAATTATCTATTTAGATGAAATTGCATTTAGAAGTTTATGGGCTGCCGGACCACTGGCAAAGTGCTTTTCAAATGTCTTTTTTGCATTCTTTTCCATTCTTAGTCTTATTTCTTTCTTTAAATTTTTCCAGCTTTTCAACAGTTCATAGATTCCATCTAATGTATCATTTGCAACCATTCCTCCTTCAGCCTCTTGTATTTCCCTCCAGATATTAACCTGATTAGAAATGAGCACAGGCTTAGCACAGGCAAGTGCTTCAACTACTGCGATGCCAAAATTTTCCTGATGGCTTGGCAGAACAAATGCTTCACAACCATAAAACGCTCCCCATTTGGCATCACCAGTTAGCATACCAGTAAAATGTACATTTCTTTGTAAATTAGGGTCATTCAAGGCCATATTCTTTATCTTCTTTCCATATAAAGTTTCTAATCCAGGACCCGCTATTACAAGTTGAGGGAATTCATCATTATCCTGCGAAGTATTATAAAGACAACCTCTTGTAATTTTTGAATACGCTTTTAGTAAAAGTTCAATACCTTTTTTCTCATGAATGCGACTAAGAAATAATAGATAAGGCTTTTCTTCAAGGTTGGGGCAGTTTTCTTTAAATGCTTTGGTCATATTTGGAGCAAAGGGTGGAGGGGAGGAAATTCCATAACCTACATTGATTTCCCTTTTTGGGAAGTAGAATTGAAAAGTTTTTCGTGCAAGTTTGAGTTCCTCTTCGCATGTAAATAGTAAACCATCAGCCTCATTTATCACTTTACCCTCTATTAAATTCCAATAAATCCAGTTTCTAGCAGCTTTTAGTTTTCTGTCAGGGGCTTTTTGAAAGTAGGGGTCTAGCATACCATGCGGCATGACAAAAACTTTAGGAATTCTGTTAGTGCTCTTCGATACAAGAGATCGTATCGCTTTTCTTACCGCGTAGCTATGATACTGCCAAAGTCCATGGATGATCACTACATCAAAATTTATTAAATGAAGCGTAAGCCAGGAAACAAGATGTTTATTATATGCCCATGGGTTATTACTTTCACCCAAAGGATGAATAAGAAAAGAATCTTGTCTTTGATAATCAGCATTAATATCGTCCAAACAAACTACTTCATTTTCTACTCCTAGTTTTTTCATTTCTGGAATAGAGTTACGTATTCCCTGACAAGGACCGCCACTACTTGGATACATACTTGGTATAACCCGCAAAAGCCTCATAATATTTTAACTCATTTAAAATTACTATCCTGAGCAGGATAGTAATAAGTTTACTAATCCTACTCGTTATGTTAATAAACATATTCTCTCAAGGTTTTCTTAAAACTATTTAAGATCTGTTTATTGTAGAAATCAGAGCGTTCTATTTATCTGGCAAAATATTTTAATAAACCTTAATGATTCTTTTATAGATTATATTATTATTCTCAGTGTTTTCAATTTTTAATATGTATACTCCAACACTTAATTGTAAATTCGTTAAATAAAGAGAGGTAGTATTTTCAACAATATCGATCTGTGAACTTTCTATCTGCATTTCAACTCCTACTTCACTTATCACAGAAAATTTCAGAACACCTCTTTTCAATAATTTATCGGAAACAACATTAACCTTATTATCAAATGGATTGGGATAAATACTTATGATATTCACTCCCTCTGAAAGTTCTTTCACCTCTGATATTATTGATTGCTCAGGAGTATTTGATTTCATAGACTTTGTTAAACGAGCAGTACTACTAAGACTTGTAGAGCTTGTTGATGGAACTACTTCTATTGCACTGACCTTAGGGTTTTGCACCACACTGATGAAGTTCAGATTCAGAGTTCCATCTGTCACTGATAACTCAAACTCCTTGATCATAGCAGTCATTGCCCCAACTTCTGCAAAAATGTCAAAGTTGGTCAATAAAGATTGCCCCTCACCTTCTACATTGAACACACGGCTTCCGACTCCTCCTGCTTTCCCTCCTGTTGCACCAAAGTAAATCTCTGCAAAATGTAGTCTTATAAGATAGGTAGCAGAGGAAACAGGAATTTCATAACTAAAGCTACCATATCGCTCTGTCTTATAGAGATCATCATCAGAGGTTCCCACTATGTCTGCTATTTGGTTGTTGGTATATTTTCTACCTCCGTTGAAATGCTTATCATCATCAAAAGCTACACCATAGGCAGTCATTTGCCCACTTCCGGAATTTATGCGTGTGCTAATTGTTTCTTCCAACACAGTTAAGCTAAACACATCACTCACACTCTCAATACCATCACTGGCCGTGACCTTGATATCCAGTATCCCTACATCCGTACTACTCGCTGTGCCACTGAAAGTGCGGCTCGTTCCATCAAATGATAACCACGATGGTAAAGCACTGTCATCTGATAAGCTGGCCGTATAACTCAACACATCTCCGTCTCCATCACTGAACGTATTCTCTGCAAAAGTGTAACTATAAACTTCTCCTGCTGTAGCGCTCTGATCTGCTATAGGATTAGCCACTACCGGAGGCTGGTTGGTAATAACCTCTTCCTCTACAGTCAGACTAAAAACATCACTCACACTCTCAATACCATCACTGGCTGTGACCTTGATATCCACTATCCCTACATCCGTACTACTCGCTGTGCCACTGAAAGTGCGGCTCGCCCCATCAAAAGATAGCCACAAAGGTAAGGCACTGTCATCTGATAAGCTGGCCGTATAACTCAACACATCTCCGTCTCCATCACTGAACGTATTCTCTGCAAAAGTGTAACTATAAACTTCTCCTGCTGTAGCGCTCTGATCTGCTATAGGATTAGCCACTACCGGAGGCTGGTTGGTAATAACCTCTTCCTCTACAGTCAGACTAAAAACATCACTCACACTCTCAATACCATCACTGGCTGTGACCTTGATATCCACTATCCCTACATCCGTACTACTCGCTGTGCCACTGAAAGTACGGCTCGCCCCATCAAAAGATAGCCACAAAGGTAAGGCACTGTCATCTGATAAGCTGGCCGTATAACTCAACACATCTCCGTCTCCATCACTGAACGTATTCTCTGCAAAAGTGTAACTATAAACTTCTCCTGCTGTAGTACTCTGATCTGCTATAGGATTAGCCACTACCGGAGGCTGGTTGGTAATAACCTCTTCCTCTACAGTCAGACTAAAAACATCACTCACACTCTCAATACCATCACTGGCTGTGACCTTGATATCCACTATCCCTACATCCGTACTACTCGCTGTGCCACTGAAAGTACGGCTCGCCCCATCAAAAGATAGCCACAAAGGTAAGGCACTGTCATCTGATAAGCTGGCCGTATAACTCAACACATCTCCGTCTCCATCACTGAACGTATTCTCTGCAAAAGTGTAACTATAAACTTCTCCTGCTGTAGTACTCTGATCTGCTATAGGATTAGCCACTACCGGAGGCTGGTTGGTCGCTATTCCTTCTACTACCTCTATAGCAGAAACCTTGGCATTATCTACCGAGGTAGTAAAGGACAGGTTCAACGTACCATCAGTAACTTCTACATCGGTCTCCTTCACCACCGCTGTGGCAGCACCTACGTCAGCTACGATGTCATAGTCAGTAAGAAAAGCCTGCCCTTCAGCAGTCACTGAAAACACCCGCTTACCAGTGCTCGTCCAGTAGATCTCAGCAAGATGCAACCGCACCCGGTAAGTACCCGAACTGGCTACAGGTATACTATATGAAAAGCTCTTATCAGTACGCTCAGTCTGGTACAACACATCATCCGTAGTACCAGCTATGCTTAAACTAGTCTTGCTATAGGTCCTTGAACTGCTGTGATACTGATCCGCTGCAAACACTATCCCTGCTCCGCTAGTATACTCCCCCCCACCGGAATTCAGATAAACCGGTGAAAAAGCAGGATTCACCGTCACTACTACATCATCGGTATTGCTAGCACCCTGATCATCGGTCACTGTCAAGGTAATTATATGACTGCCCAACGCTAAGTCTACTGTAGGATTTGCGCCCGTAGCAATCTCCACACCTTCTGCTGCCCAGCTGTAGCTGCTGATCGTACCATCCGTATCATTAGAACCTGATCCATCCAAAGTCACTGCTTCTGTACCACTGTCATCGCTATCAACCACACTCTGATCTGCACCGGCATCAGCTACCGGCAGATAATTAGAGACTACCGTAAGTTGCACCTGGTCTGAAGCAGTAGCCCCTTCATTGTCAGTGACCGTTACCTGAAAATTATAGCTGCCGTCTAAATCCACACTCACCCCCAACTGCTCACTGCTCTCCCCGCTTAAGGTCACTTCACTTCCTACCGGACTACTAACTGTTGTCCAGGCATAGGAGGCAATGCTGCCATCACTATCAGAAGCTGTAGCCGTAAAGCTGGCCGTATTGGCAGGCAGTTTGATGGTCTGATCTGCACCTGCATCTACTAGCGGTGCTTGATTGGTAGGCTCTACTACCTCTATAGCAGAAACCTTGGCATTATCCACCGAGGTAGTAAAGGACAGGTTCAACGTACCATCAGTAACTTCTACATCGGTCTCCTTCACCACCGCTGTGGCAGCACCTACGTCAGCTACGATGTCATAGTCAGTAAGAAAAGCCTGCCCTTCAGCAGTCACTGAAAACACCCGCTTACCAGTGCTCGTCCAGTAGATCTCAGCAAGATGCAACCGCACCCGGTAAGTACCCGAACTGGCTACAGGTATACTATATGAAAAGCTCTTATCAGTACGCTCAGTCTGGTACAACACATCATCCGTAGTACCAGCTATGCTTAAACTAGTCTTGCTATAGGTCCTTGAACTGCTGTGATACTGATCCGCTGCAAACACTATCCCTGCTCCGCTAGTATACTCCCCTCCTCCGGAATTCAGATAAACCGGTGAAGCAGTATTCCCGCCCGTATTATCAATGCCCTCACCAGTTAAACTCACAGATAACGGTGAATTAGCGCCGGTATGAGTAATGCTTAGTTCAGCTACTTTTGTTCCTAAGGAAAGGGGTTGGAAAACTACGTTTATTGGAGTTGAACCGCCTACATTTAAAGTTATGGGACCGATAAAATCATGAGTAAATTCACCATTATTAGTACCAGTAATTTCTACAGCACTAATCTCTATGGAAGTGCTCGCATTGTTTGTGATGCTTATTGTCTGAGCCTCAGATATGGTACCGGCCTGCTGCGAAAAGAAGTGTAAAGTGTTTGGATCTGCTACCAAATCCTCACTAACAGCCCTGCCACTTAAAGAAAGCGTAGCACTACCCCCCGTTCCGGAATGATTAATCGTTAAGGTGGCTGACTGTTGATCCGAATCTGTTGGATTAAATGTAACACTTACGTCCAGGCTTTCCCCAACTGGAAGTATGAGGGGTAAATTAGAAGAAGTAGCATAGGAAAAAGTATTAGAACCTGTAATGTCAATAGAAGAAATTATAATGCTTTGATCACTACCCGTGTTAGTAAGCGTTACCAGCTTTGTGCTGCTGGCATTTACTGCCACGCCTTCAAAAGTAAGATCAGCAGGTACAGAAAGATCACTCTGATTCAATGCTGTTCCAGTTGGAGTGGTGGGCCCAAACATATAAAATGCCTCCATGGAACTAAGTTCCGGTGACCCACCTCTGCTTCCAGATCCGGCCACTATGTAAATTCCATTATTGTTTACAATGGCCTGTGTACCATGCCGACCTGTTTGCAAATCTGCCAGACTGCGCCAAGTTTGGGTATTAATATTAAGCGCTTCTGTTTCCTTATGTGCCGCTGATTGGGCTACACTCTCCCCTCCAATTACTATCAGTTCTTCTCCCAATACTGCTGTTGTAGAACCGGCACGCTGAGTAGGTATATTGCTCCCACTTGGCAACGTTGACCATGTTCCTGTTTCAAAATCAAATACATCTACTTCCGGCACAGTAATGCTGAAGGTTTCACCGGTAGCATAAGATGAACGGCGACCTCCGGCCATGTATAGTTTATTATTGACTACAACGGCATGAAAATGGTCTCTGGCGCGAGGAGCATCTGGCAAAGTTTGCCAGGTATTGGTAGCCGGGTCATATTCATCAAACCAGGTTACATGCCCAGAATTGTGTCCCTCAATAATTCCACTTACCAGATAGATTTTCTTATTATGGACTACTACTCCGGCTGACCCCCTGCGCCTTTCTTCCGGAATTACTGGTCCTTCAATCCATTGGTCCGTTAAAGGATTGTAAATATAAATATTTGGCACTGGGGTTTCATAAGGATAGCCCCCAGTAAATGCTCCTGCTATATAGATCAAGCCTTCCATGGATACTGCCTGGAAATGATGCAGTTCAATAGGTGTATTAGCTTTGCTGACCCATAACTTATTTACCGGGTCATATGCCTGCACTGGTTTTATTTCCCTTCCGCCCATGAGGTAAAATCTATCACCAGCCTGTACAAAGGCATTTTCATGCCTTTCTGTGGGACTTCCACTGTCTGGTACAATTGTTTGCCACTGCCCGGTAGCCGTGATGGGATCTACTGTGATATACATGAAGTCCCAGGTAGCTGTAAAAGGAATGGCATTACGTGAAGTAGAAATGATACCCACTGCCAGGGCGGGAGTACTTTGTACCGCATTCAGTAGTACGCCGCTAAGCTGAATTGAAGTACCTAGTGTGACAACTTCACCCCCATCCTGGCTGTATTTAGGCTGTACTGTACCGGTAACAGGGTTTACAGATAGAAACAAATCAAGGTTAGAACCTGGTATTCCACCCTCGAGGTTAAATTGATAAGCAGTGGGTGTTCCGGCATTTTCATATACAACTTCTATTCCCCCCTGACCATTGTTTGCATTCAGCACTACTTTGAGGTAGTTATCCTGATCACCTGTACCAATATATATTCCCTGAGATTGTGAATCTAGCGGTATCTGATTATCAAAAAAAGGACCCAGCATACTTCCATGTAGGGTAAATGGCCCTACACCAGAATGAACGTTAATGCCAAACTGGAAAGCATTCTCCTGGTTGTTTAAAGTGCCTAAGGCATCATTGGGAGAGACCGCAACCACCGAAAATGCCCCAACTGCTCCACCGGCAATCAGGTTGTCCTCATCAAACAAATTGTTGTAGTCATTATCAATTTGCTGATTACTCATCAAACCTGTAAACCCTACGCCAAAGAGACCGGTACCAGGATCCTCGTTAAAAAGATCATATTGAACAGGTAGGTTGGTGCTAAGCCCATTGTCTGCATCCAGCGCAAAAAAGTCAACATCATCCCCTATACCATCATTATCATCATCCGCATCATTAAGGTCAGAAAGCAAATCTCCGTCAGCATCCGGGGGCATACTAGCGCCCGAACAGGGATTAGTAGCATTGTCTATTTCATCCGCGTTGGAATACCCGTCGTTATCATCATCCAGGCTGGTACTATATTCACCTGTACATACCACGTATTCTTCCGGCTCAAAAATGGTGATAGCGTCTGCACCATAAGTGGCTGCCCAGACTGTTCCGGGAAAGATATCATTATCTCCCTGAGCTGTTACGTCTAGCGGCTGTGAGCCAAAGCCAGAGGCAAAAGGCAAATCGCCATTAACCTTTTTACTATCCATAGTATTTGTAACATCAGTACCATCTTCAGTTAAAGTGATTTTATGTATTTTTCCGTCAAAGCTCGCAGTCAAAAGATGACCTTTCAATACATTATCAAAGTTTGAAGCAGTATATTCAACTACACCGTTGGTTGAAGCTTTAAAAGTTAGAAGTGCCAGATCTGTTTCCCCGGGGTTTTGAAAATCTCCTTCAATAGGATTGGCCAAGGCTAAAGGGACAGGAGGCCAGTCAGCAGGAAGAGGGTTTTCCCCTGTAGTACTGCTACGCCAAACCCCAGATGACCCGTCATGAGTATAGAGACCAGCACCCGCTAGATTGGCTCTTGTGGGGGTAGGATGTCCTCCATAGTGACTTCCTGGCACATAGGTAGTTATATCTCCAATATAGTGCAGGTTATCGAGATTATTCACTTTAGGATCGTTGGGACCAGGACCAGTGGACCCTGGCTCTCCCTCTACATAGTTATTAGTGACAGTTCCATCAGATCCTTCATTTTCCGGATGACCTCCCCAACCCTGGTTAGCTCCATTATCAATGGTGTACATTCTACCCTCCTTACCAGGAGTTTTGGTGATTACTACATCATATGCATTGCGGTAGCCAGGAGAGTAAATCTGCACGGGACCTCCTTCAATGATTTTAGCCTGATTCAGACCATCATTCCCTCCAAATGGATCATTGGGATCCGAACCATCAGGATTGTTCGGCCGTGTTGGGTCGTCTAAAGTGGGCAGATCATATTTGTAAGCAAGGTTTCCACTTCCCTGGGTAGGCAAAGCATCTATGGCATTTAAATCGATAGAAAGAATAGCTGCAGCAAGAGCATATTCAGTGATAAAGGCAAAATTGTTGGAAGGAGATCCTGCATTGGTAAACCCTCCCACTGCCAGATACAATATATTATTTTGCTCATCCAGTTGCATCCCATTGACGGAATGATTCTCTTCTGAACGAGGTAATCCCCTTACCAGATCAATTTTTTCCCAACCCGTACTTGTTTTGGTCAGGCGGGATATGATACCTGAATTAGTATCCAGCCCCACATCCCCTTTGGTGGAACCACCCCCTATCCGACTGTCACTTGAACTTACATAGATAATAGGATTGGTAGCAGTACCGCTTAGCAAAATACCTGTTACCTGTCGCGTTTTAACATTCGTATTAAGTGACCCATCGTCATTGTAGTTGGGAATCTGGTTAATAAGACTAATAGTTTCTGAAGCAGTAACTTCATAATCACTGGCAGCGTTCCTTACTATGGTTAATGCCAGGATAAGACCATTTTGTTGAGAAACATACAGGCGCTCGTCCGGACCGAATTGTAATGAGGTAGGGTTATTTAGGGCAAGTCCCGCTAAACCTCCTGTACCTACACTGGCAGCCTGTATTGCTAAACTCTCGGTACTTTCTGTTGTCTTATCTTTTTTCTTACCATTTAAAGTACTAACAGAAAAATTATATTTCGCATTTTCTAAAATCTTGCCTGTAAGATCTTCCGGAGGAAGCTTAGCCTTTTTCTTTTCTTTCTTTTCTTTTTCATTCTGCGCCCAACTATCCTGAGCAGGAAGCATAATAAGTGGAATTGCACTTATACAAAGCGCTTTTATCCACCATGAGAGAGTAATAACAAGCTTGTTCATAAGTTAATAATTATCATAGCTTGGAAAGAAATATCAAGGAGCAGAAACTCAATAAAAATTATGATAAAAAGTACCCCCCTTTTTTGATTTATTAGTGGAGTAAAACATTTAGAAAAAAAAGACTAAAAACTTTTATGAGTAAAGTACCAGTTTGACCTCTTTGAATGAAGATATTATTGTCAAACTTCATTATACACGACACACATCAATAGCCAAGTTGATTATCAAAACATATATTTAAGAATTTTTTACCATGAGTGTCACAGAGTTCTGCTAAAGAACTATATACTTGAGTAAGAAAAGTTTTGTACAATAAAAGATGATACAGTTTTCTCAAAACATCATTTACAGGATGTTTACTAGCTAGAGCTCTTAGTACATTTTTTTTTCCTGTACCTTGATTGAAGAATATGAATATAAATTGCTTCTATCTGGTCTAGCGCCTCCTTAGTATCAAACCTTTTGGTGTTTATAATGCCTTTTTCAATGACATCTTGGCGCTCGGTTTCAGATAACCTAAGAACTCTATCCATTACTGCTGAAGCTTTAAGAGCCCAGGATAATGAGTTTTTATCAGTACGTTTTTCAATATAAAATGCTGCTCCTCCTCCTACTTCAGTCATAGGAGCTTCACCAATGGTAATGACAGGACATCCACAGGCCATGGCCTCTGCAATAGGCCAACCAAATCCCTCGGCTAAGGACGGAAATAATAAAACACTTGCTCCTGCATAGGCTTTTTTTAACAACTCATCATCTACTGATGTTAGCAAATGGATATATTTGTTATAAGGAGATAAATTATATGACCTTTGCAATTCAGCATCTGGAATTTTTCCTATCATCAGCAATGGCAAATCTTTCTGACTTTTTTCCCGCCAGGTATTATAAATGTCAATTACTCCTTTTCTGTTTTTATACCATTGGTTACCACCTACATGTAAAATAAAGCCCTGATGAAGGTTAATGCCAAGCTTGGTACTTAACACACTCCTAGCTTGCATTGGGTCTTGAGGTGCAAATGACTGATTCAATCCATTATAGACTAACTCTGAAATCAGGGGCGGTAAGGAAAGAAACTGATGCAAATCCTGCTTTGTCTTGTTTGAAACAGAAATAAAATTCCTACCCTTTCTAAATCCGTAACGAATCATCGCTTGATACCACCTGCCGGTTAATTTTGTAGGATTCTCGGGTATTTGGTCTAATGCTGAACGCTGAGCCAGAAAATCATGGCAATGAACTACATGTGGACGATCAGACACTAAAGGTATCCAGAGGCCTAAAGCCTGATCTGTAAAGACAAAAAGCGTATCCTTCTGGCAGGACTTTATGCGTCTCCTTACTTCATAAGGAAATAGGACATATTGATCAATATATCCCAGCCATTTCTTCAATGATATGGGGGTTGGGATAGTATGTACCATAGGTTTAGGTTCCCATATTTCTACCTGATGCCCCCTTGCTTTCATTCCCTGAGCCAACATATGTGTAAAGCGAGGCATACTCTGAGAACCAAAAAAAGAAGGATGTGTAAAAAAAATAATTTGCACGATCTGCTTAGTTTACGCTAGGTCTTGAAATCGGTTTTTGTCTGTGAAGCGAAGCTATCATGAGACCTCCTATCAGGACTCCGAATCCCAAAGCCGTGGGTTGAGCCCATTGTCCCTGAGGGACATTTAATAAGCCAAAACTAAGCAATAACCAGGGTAGAAAATCTCCTCTTCTCATTTTTTGATAAGATGCCAAAGCTATTTCTACACATATACCTAATCGGATAAAGATAAAGGTCAAACCAAAGAACGGACCCAATTCTCCAATTAATCTGGGCCATTCTCCTTCGGCTATCAGAAAGGCTCTCTCTCCGGTAAGTAACTGACTCCCTGCATTAGTACCCATCCCTATGCCATATCCAAAAAAAGGTTTATCAAGAGCATTGAGAATGGAATTCAACATACCACCTATATATCGCTCACCCAGTGTACCTTCCAGCCCCCCTTCTACATTACTGGCACTTTCAAACCGGGTAGAGAAAGCTTCAGTTGCCGTTTGAAAGAAGCTGGCCTGCCCTAAAATTACCAAAAGTACAACCAAACTGATTGCCGCCAGCAGCATCTTTCCCCAATACTGAGGTTTTCCGGAGATAGCTATGAGTGCAAAAAACAGTGAAACTCCTACTGAAAAGAAGAGGGTACGGCTGATCGACAGGGGAATCGATGCCAGAAGCGCTACTGTAGCACATATTAACACCAAACGATTAATAGTATCTTTGCTAAGCCAAAAGTAAAAAACATAACAGGCAAGAAAACTGAAGAACAAAGTATTTCCATTGGTGAAAGAAAACGTACCAGAAGGGCGAAAATACCCCAAGGCTCCACTGAAACCTGCCCCTTCCATATCTCCTCCTACACCCCGGTTGACCCAGGCAGATTGCGGACTGTAAAACTGCAGGCCAATAAGCACTGCCATGGGTATTGCAATCCATAAAGTAATTAACCCAATTTTAACCACATCTTCACGACTAAAAACACTGCCTATCACGAAAATGAAAGGGAAATGAATCAAAAGAATTCTGGCACCATAGAGGGCCACCACTAAACTTCCATGACCAAAAAAAAGAGCTGTAAAAATACTGATTATACCGATCAAAATTACGACGCTTAAATAGGAGGTTCTTGGCAGCAGGCCTTGCTTCCAGCTAAGCACAATCAGCCATATTGCCAGAGGATCGCGGATAATTAGCAAGGGAGCCGCTAAACCCGGTAAAAACCATTTCCGCAAAGCACCTTCAAAAATGAGCAAGAAAAAATAAGCCCATATTCCTAATTTAAGCAGACGATCAGGATCATGTTTATCTACCAATATAAAAGAATGCCGGACAGACTTTTTCTCTGTCTTCTGAAGATCATTAGAATAACTACGATATTTCAGTTTAGTAGACATTATTTTACATTTTACCTAAACTATATTCAATTCTCCACATTGTATTACAGCTTCGGCCAATTCTCTTCCATACACCTCCCAGGGGCGAAGTTTGGCAGTTTCCATAGCAGCATTGCCTACGCTGATAATTTGTTCAGGTTTACTTAAAAGTTCCTCAATACTCTGCCGAAGTGCATCAGTAGAACCAGCCTTTACCAACCAGCCATTTTCTCCGTGCGTAATGATATCAGGCCCGGCAGTACGATCGGTAGTGATAACCGGAGTTCCCTGAGACATAGCTTCGGTAATTACCATGCCAAATCCTTCAAACAAGGAAGGGAATGCCAGCACATCATGGGACTGCATCAGTTTTAGTACATCCTGATTCGACAAACTTGGTATCCAATGGTGTTTTGCTAATGCATTATCCAATACTGTACAACTGTCTGATACTTTACGCCCAACTACGGTCAATGTAACATGTTCTTTTAGGGCTTCAACTGCAGCGAAAAGGTCAGCAATTCCTTTTCTTTGGGAAAGTCCGCCCACAAACAACAACTTTAACTTCCTGTTTTTGGCAAAAGAAAAATTATTGCTTTGATTGGTTACCTTCGGAAATCCATAGGGGATCACATGTACAGGTGCCAGCTTCCCTGGATAATCCTTAAGCGTTTTTGCGGTAAAACTGCTGGCTACAAAAATCTGATCGGCCAATTGTAATTCTTCATCTTTTCTGCGAAGCTTCGTTTCAGAGTCATCAAAGCCCTTAATGGTAGCAGCCCATTCCGGCCAGCGTTCCTTTTCTTTGGCTAAAAGTTTTCTTGCAGTTCTCCAGTACCCTATAGGGAGATCGTACAAGCATCGCATATGCTGTTTTTTAGCTCCACGAAAAGAATGTAAAGCACCATCTTCGTAAGCATACACAGTATCTTTTCCCGTTAACCTAATACCTTTTAAGTGATTTGAGACATGTTTATCCAGGTTACGGTACACCGCATCCACACTAAAAAAGCCTGTTTCATGGTTCACCAAGCTATTGACTCCTGTCCGCAAGGCTACTTGTCTTCCAAGCTCAAACCATGGCTTTGACTTTATAACTTCCTTTAGCACCGGATCAAAACTACGCCTATGAATTTCTGAAAACGGCCTGAGTTTACTTAGATAGTCTATAAAACTATCAGGAAATAAGGCTAATGTAGTATGAAATTCAGATAAGACTCCTGCTTCTAATAAACCTTTAACTGCTGCCCGGTTAAATTCGTTGCTGGTAGGGTGTGAGATAATTACCTGCATATTTCTCACTTCACGGATGCTATTATTACGTTTAAATATTGTCTGCAAACTTCTTCGGGGTGATGTTTCTTAAGGTGCGCTTTAGCGGCTTCTCTGAGTTGTTGCTCTAGTGAAGATTGCTGAAGAACTTTTTGAATAGTATCTACTAGATGACTTAAATTTCCCCTCCGAAATGTGATTCCAGCGTTACCTACGGCATCAGGCAGTCCTCCACCATCAGATACTATAGGAATACATCCACAGGCGATTCCTTCCAGAGCAACATTGCCAAAAGGTTCTTCCCACATAGATGGAACTAGCATAAAACGGTGCCGGTTGAGACATTGTACTAATACCTTTCCCTGGAGAGCACCCGTAAAATGTACATGATCATTTAATCCAAGCTTATTCACCATATGTTCCAACTTTTTTCTCTCAGGCCCATCTCCTACGATGGTAAATGAATGGTTCTGTTTTGGTTCTTTGGATAATAGCTGGTAAAACGCCTTTATAGCAAGATCAACCCCTTTATCAGATACCAAACGACCTAGAAAAACAAAATCCCGATCTTTTGGTATGCTGGATAGACGCTCGAACTCATCTGCCCGATAGGGATTACCGATGACAGTGGCTTTAGGCCAGCATTTTTTTCGTACTGCCTCACTTACAGCAACAACAGAATTAGCTCGCTTAAGCCACTGGAACTTCAACTTATCCTGTATACCTAGCCTGCCGCTAGATCTGGCGATCCAGGTATTCAAGGTAACCACCAAAGGCCGCCTTGTAAAAAAGTCTAGCCAGGAAAGTCGTAGGCAGGGATTATTCTCGAAGACCATATCTGTCCATAGATGGGCGCGGAACAATTGGGCAAGGGAAGGGTTGCGAACTACTTCAAAAGGAAAAGCCTTATTTCCATCTTCGGCTGTCCAGGTAAGCAGAAGAACCTGATGTCCGGCTTTGGCAAAAGAAGTAGCGAGTAATGCTGAATTTACTTCAATGCCTCCTAAAAAAGGATAAAAATTATGGGAAAGGAAGAGGATTTTCATTAAGAGAAGCTAAAACAAACTTTGGTAAATCTATGCTTTGAATATAGTCCAAGCGCGTTATTTCATTCTTGATTGTACATAATGGTCATCACAGGTCGCCAAATAATTCTTAGGTTCCCAAGACAATGAAAATGATAAATTGTCTTCAGGTGAGATTAATTTAGGACCAGTAAAACTTTTTCCAATCCTGTATAACTTATAACCTTTTTTTTGTAAATCAACTATAGACTTTGCCGGATAACCCATATGTTCTTCGAAAATAACATGTTTGATCTTATGCATTTTAAGCAATGAACCACAACCAGTTAGTACATTGCTTTCATGTCCTTCCACATCAATTTTCATCAAATGAATATCTTCATCAGAAGAAAAGACTTTATCAAACCTGTCTACCTCAACACTCAAAGTACTGATATGGACAACTTCTTCAGCAGACAAACTAGCAGCACCTCTGTGACCTTCATCTTCAACTATTACGGGTAACATGCCTTTTACGGATGATAAACCTATATTTGCCCTAACATCAATGTGTAATTTTTTTTACCCTCTGATAATCTGAATATTGTTTCACTAACAGCAAGATCATAAACTCCATGTTTATATAAATCTCCTCCAAGGGGTTCTGATAAACGAACTTGGAATTAACATTTATTAAAAAGCTTAATCAGAATATTATTTCTTTTCTATACACTCTTCAACTTTAAACGATTCAAAATATACCTTGGACGATATATATATTCCTTCCAGATATTTAATAAAAAAAGAAGGGTTTCCTACTTTGCTCATGCTGGAATTAATTTTTTAGTCAATTTTACTTTGATGTTTTCAGTATTGAACTTTTCAATCTAGAAATATAATTGTGTGCTAAAACATTCCATGAAAGTTTTTTTTGATAAAAAGTATAAGCTGCCTGTGACATTTGTTCACGCATACGATGATTATTTATCAACTTTTCTATCTGATGCACTAAATGCTGTACACTATGGTCATAAAATAATAGTGCTTCTCCATCTTCAATTCCCCAATCCAAATCAGTCATATCCCCCTGAGTAGCTACAACTGGCAAACCGGCAGCAAATGCTGCTGCGATAGTACCACTCTTAAATGAAAGTCCTTGGTCAAACAAGCCTAAATAAATATCAGCAATCTTCAGGTAATAGAATATCTCATAGTCAGGCAAAAAGCCCGTAAAATGCACATGCTTAGACAACCTAAGGCGAGCTATTTCAGCATGGGCATCTTTTACCCAATCTGAATTCAAAGCGCCTATTAGTAAAAGTTTGACATCATAGCCATGCTGACGCAACTTACATATAGCTTCAAAACTCTGCCCTATATGTCGGGGGTTAGTGCCAAAGTAGGTAAGGATGATGCTATTTTCCCAATTAAGCTTTTTTCTCAAAGTCTCACGTTCAATTTCACTAAAATTATTGATAGATACATTACTACCAATCGGCAATAAAATATTTTTTTGCTTATTCAATAGAATATACTGCTGATAGAGGCGTATTGAGGTAAATGAACATAAAGCCTGTGACGAAAGTATATTAGCTATGATCCGCTGAGCAATACCTATCAACCATGTCTTTGGGTGCCATTGAAAGCGAATAGCTATTTCGTGAAAGGTAACAGTCTGTTTACAATCCAATTTTCTTAGCTGATACCAAAAATGAAGAATAGTAAAAGGCATACCTCGCTTATTGAATGCATAAGGCACATACTGCAAACTAACCCAATCTGGTTGAAATTCTTCTATACATTTCTTAAAATTTATAAAACGGCATTTATATGAGCATACAAACGGCAGGCGTAGAATCGGTATTGGGCAAGTTTCTTCTGTCTGAATACCAGCAAATACTTTCTCTGAATAGCGATCGTTAAGTGCTATAATAAATATTTGATTTCCTTTTTTAATTAGTTCAACACTCAACCTCCGAGTGTAATCTCCCACTCCATCTTTACCCGGTTCTATTGAACCACATATGAAAAGAATTTTCATGAGTATACTTTAAAATATCTGCTATGCTCGAGTAGCAAAAAAGCAAGGAAACAAAATTAACATCAATCGTTTTATACCCCCAAGGGTAAATATTTTACCTCTGTGCCATTTACTAAAAAATAACTGAACTGCTTCTTTTTTTGTTAAATGTATAGCAGCCTGACTAACAGCTATTCCTGCTTTATTTTTCAAATGTAGTTCTTTTAGTAATTGCGAGGACTTAGGTACTTCTATTTTTCTAAGTATGAGAAAGGACTTCAAACAAGCATCATCATTTACTGAACTGGATATAGAGTTAGCAGTACTAAGCCTATACTTGCCTATATATTCATTTACGAAATACATTTTATAATTATGCATTCCTAATTGTATACCAAAATCGTACTCACAGCCATAACCTAACTCTCCAACTGTAGAGCTGTTAGTCCTGTAGTTTACGTTTTTCAATACAGAAGCATCTAGCATATAACCATCATTAGGAAACTGTTGTACAAACCCTGCTTCAAGAGAAGTCAAAATACTTCCTTCATACTTATGTACGCGATAATAATCTGTGTTAAGTTTCTCAGAAGCCGCTTGGTCGATTTGTCCATAACCATTTAATATGTATTGTTTTCCAAAAGCTATTTTTACATCTGGTTGCTCGTAAAAACAATTCACTAATTTTTCAACTGCTCGAGGAAGCAGTAAATCATCATCGTGCAAGAGCATTACTTTATCACCTCTAGCAGCATTAAAAAGCATATTGATGTTTTTTGATTGCTTCAAAGAAGGGACATTATGAAAATACCTTATACTAATCTCAGAACTAACCTTGTAATTCTTAATTTTCCGCTCTGTTTCGTAATTTGTAGAATCATCTCCTATGATAATCTCGTGTGGCTTAAATGTTTGATTAATACACGACTCTAAAGCTTCAACTAACAGATGTACTCGGTTATACGTAGGAATACAAATTGATACCTTCACAAAAATTTTGATTAATTATTATCATTAATAAACTCTTCGATTATTTCTTCAATTTGGTTTTCTTCGATCATTAAATCAAAAGTAAGAGCATTTTTGCTACACTGAGAAGGGTACCCATCAACTAACAATGTATAGTGTTTCAAGTCAGCAATACTACTTAAATGTTCGTAAAGATTATATTGCAAGAAATCGTGTTGAAATGCTCTAATTTCAAATATTTTTGTTCCAGGCTGACAAAATACGGTATTAGCTAGAGCAGCACCATGAGCAGTTACAATAATTTTTGCTTTTGCAAACAAAACTGCTTGTTCTCTGATAGTCATTCCTTCAGTTCTTATATATTTGAAACCAAATCTTTCTAAGATAGACCAGAGAAAATTCTCATTCAAAATTCTTCTGTAAGATGCTTTATTTCTACTAATATAAATTCTCTCAGAAGAAGATTCCTGCTCTTTTGCATTGGATTGGAAGCTACCTAAAAAAGTATCCTTTAACAGAGGAATCATCCAAGGTTCTGGGTTACAAAAAGTTGGTGTAACAATCAAATTGTCTAATTTAATTTGCTTAAAATTACTAATATCTAAAATCTTTTCATGCGAAATTAATAATGAGCCTATTATCTCCCGCTGGAACTTAGAAGAATTAACATTTAAGATAAAATTATCGATACTGTCAAAATCAAAAGCCAACTTTTTTAAAAACCATATTTTTGCTGGAATTTGAAAAAGACAATGGTAGTAATTAGCATCATCTTGTGTAACAAGCAATAAACTCGTTCCTTTAACAATCTTTGCTTTTGAATAGAACAACTTCTTAAAAGCTATATGCTCATCAATACTTAATTCAGGATGGCTTGAGGCTATAGCTAAGTGATAATTCTCTTTAGTGAATATGCTGTGTGGTCTTTGATTGTAACGAGCATTCTCAAGATGAATAAGAAAATTTTCACATGTATATTCACTAAAATGTTTAAAATAATATCCTTTCAAATTTCTATTACATATTCTCGGAGGATACAAAAACAGCTTCTTTTTGTTAAAAATTTTTAACACGCCTGAATCTGAATCAATTTTATTAAAATAATCTTCAGTTTCTTCGTAAGATATTCTTTTTTTTGGAATCCCTAATATCTTATCGCTTAATGGAATTTTTCTTAAAAATTTAACCACCAGGGGTTTAATCTTTTTTAAAAACTTAATAAGTATACTCATTAAATTAGTGTTCATCAATTTACATAGATAAAGCTAATGTTACTACTTACTGAATGTATAGCCTCAATTAAGATCAGATTTTTTAAACCGTAAAGACATGGTTCCCAGATGTCGTGGAAATAACCAGCTAAAGATATTTTTAATTAAAATAGCTGTTAGAGTAAAAACTAGTATTGCTTGTAAAGTTGTTAAATAGTATTGGTAACGCCCGTAGTGAGAAACCAGGATATAAGGTAACAATTGAATGATATAGACTAAAACAACGAGTTGAAATAAGGTATTTTTTCTTATAACTCTGATAATTAAACCTAATATGATGGATAGTAGAGGTATTAAGGCAATAGACATTTCTCTAACAATATATTTTGGGTTTTCTTCTACTTGTTGAATGTAAATATCCTTTTTATTTTCCCAGTCTTTTTGTATCGCTGCTTTATGATCCAATGCTAAATTATCCATTATTTCTGAAAAGTTCGCATAATTCATATCCAATGAGATCCACTGTCCCTCCTGTACTAGACCTTCATGATAAAGTACCTCTTTATTTCTTTTTGTAAGAATACGCGTATTGGCAGGATAACTAAAGTTTGTATTCCGACTCCGTAAAAAAGCAAACTTAAGACGGTTAACAACCCGATCTAGATAATCAGGTAATTTAAACTCATTAATTGATTTTTGTTTCATACATTCTACGAAACCAATTTCTTCTAACTTATCGTAGAGATCGCGGTATTTCCCATGAGAACTTGGATGAAAGGTACTAAAAGTTCTATTGTTGAGCACACCATCTTCATCAGCCATGTTGGCCTGATAAAATTCATACCAAAAATTGGATTTAGAAGGAATGAATACGCCCAATGTTTGATAGTTGCGATATCCCCAAATTGACATAGCCATCACTGAAGCAAGGCCTAAATAAATTATTTTGCTATAAGGGTTTAATAGTACATTAGACAGATAAAATGGCTGCTTTTTTAAAAGTAGATAGGCAAACTTTATAACAAATACTAAAGCAAAAGCTAAAAATAAACCAGGCGATATCAAAGGTAATACACCAGCTAAAAACAGAAGAATTTTGTATCTTCTATCATATTTTAAATATACATAAAGATAATAGACGGTTACAAGCGTAATGGTATTTATTAAAGCGATGTCATCTAAATTGTAAATTATAACTCTGTTTAACCATAAATAGCAGCCTAATATCAGTATACTTAAAATAGCAAAATCGCCTGCTATCAATCGACATATTTTATATAAATAGTAAATACTAATAGACCAAAGCAAACAGCAAAGTACAATACATGCCCAAACCGCAGCTTTACTTTTTACTCCAAAGACAGCAAATACTGCTGCATAAATGAGGGTATTTACTGGTAGCATCCAGGCCGTTGGTTCAGAAGAACCATTGAAGGCTTGGGCATAACCTTTACCTTTTGCAAGTGAAGCTGCTATGTTGCCATATTCAGCACCAAAACCGTACGATTGAAAATTATCTCGGGTAAGCAAAGCCAAGCTCAGTAAAACTAAGAAAGTTACACTTGCTATCTTAGATGCCGAAGTTGTAAATACACTCATTATTTTAAGCTGTCAGTTAAAATAATTTGACCCTTTCACTTAAACAAATTGTATTTTAGCACACAGTATATAGCTCTGAAGCCATCCTTCCAGTTGATTTTTTTGCCTTCCGCATAGGTGCGACCATAGTAAGAAATACCCACTTCGTAGATACGAATTCCCGGAAGTCTACTAATTTTTGCGGTTACTTCAGGTTCAAACCCAAATCGTTTTTCTATCAGGTCAAGGCTTTGCAAATGCTCCCTTTTAAATAGTTTGTAGCAGGTTTCCATATCTGTCAGGTTCAGATTGGTAAACATGTTGGAAATTAACGTAAGTACCGCATTACCAATGGAATGCCAGAAAAATAAAATCCGATGAGCATTACCGCCCATAAAACGGGAACCATACACCACATCTGCATGGCCACCCAATACAGGCTGTAAAAGTGAATTAAACTCTTGTGGATCGTATTCTAAATCCGCATCCTGTACAATAACATAATCGCCCGTGGCGTAACGGATGCCGGTATGGATAGCAGCGCCTTTCCCCTTGTTGACAGAATGACTATATAATTTTACAGCATTGGGGTTTTTATCCATGTAGGTTTTCACTGCCTGTTCGGTATCATCAGAAGAACAGTCGTTGACTACAATAATTTCTTTTAAAGTATTGTTCAATAATGTGATCTGACAAACTTTCTCCAAGATGGAACAAATCGTATTTGCTTCGTTATAAGCAGGAATGATAATAGAAAGTGTTTTCACTTCTATCGCCATTTCTATGTCAAGCGTATTGCCTAAAGAAGTCGACCTAATAGTTTTAAATTGATAAAGGTTATTATTTAACTTTTCCATAAATTGATTCAGGTTAGATGGATATTATTTATAATTATGGTAGTCAATTAAAATGATAACCTCACCACTTGAGATTTGAATATTCGCTAGCATATTCACTGTTAACCTTCTCCTTCAATTTTTTAGAATATATTTCTACAGTCTGTTCTCCTATTAATTTCCAATCATATTTTTCTGATAATTGTATCATCTCACGATGCGCAGTAGACCATTTTTTCTCGTTTCTTAAATAAAAAATTAATTTTTCTGCCATGCTTTTCCAATCTCCAGAAGAGACAAGATACTCAGGAGAAAGAATACTTGAGGGTCCAGGAGCATCATAGGCAATCACAGGTATACCTGCACTACATAACTCTATAACAGAAAAACCAAAACCTTCCAAATAAGATGGAAACATGCCAACCTTATACTTTTTGAGCAATTCAGGTAATTCTTCTTCACGGAAGCTTAATTTTACCGAAACACTTTCCCTAAGATATTTTGGAAAAAATGAGTATATCTTTTTTTCTGTCTGAAAAAGTCCTTTAGCTCCAAACAGAGTAAGATCAGCATCCGGGATGTGCTCTTTTACATTAGCAAAAATTTTTGGAATATCTATACACCCTTTTCTAAAATCAAAGGTACCTATAAATGCCACTTTATTACTACATCTAGGCTCATTGGCTATACGATGAAAAGCTTCTTTCTTTTTTTTCTCTATACCAAAAGGCAGATTAACAATCTTGTCTTTCGGATAACCTTTTTGAATCAATTTTAGTACATCTTTATGATTGCTCACGCTAATTATATCTGCCTGATCTAAAGATAGATAAAACCTGGCTATTTTTGTTTTCTGGGGATTACCAAAAAGTATCATTCTGAACAACTCGCTTGCAATGCTTTTTATGGTTCTTCTCCGAGGGAATTTGATATCTTCTAAATGAGGGATAAGTAATACTGATCTGGCTACAATCAGGGTTTTATCTTTGTTTTCTCTTATTAAAGGATAAAGAAAGTTTGCATCTACGTCTATAATATCATATTGCTCAGGAATAGATAAGAGATACTCCTTTACATTTTCAGCCCATATATTACTGACTTTAATAGATTCTTTTCTTAGATGCTCTGCTATTATTATTGGATCAATAACTGTCACTTGATGACCTAATTTGCTTATTGCTTCCCCAAGTTCCATGACTACCTTTGGACCTCCCAATTCTTTCTTCAAAGAGTCTTGGGCAATAAATAGTATGTTAAGTTTTCTTTGCATAATTTTTAGTGAAGTGCATAAATAAATATATATCATCAAGTACTCATGAAAACTATTTGTGCCAAAACATCTTTATGGTATAATTTAGTATTCTAACAAAAAACATATTTTTTTTATATTTCACCTTATGAATATAAACCATTATTATTTTATCCAAAATAGATCTTGGATCCCGTAAATCACCTTGATTTCCAAGTTTTTTATAGATTAGATTCCAATCATAGTTCCAGATATCAAGCATTTTAAACTTATCTTCCCCATATTTTATCAACCAATGTATAATCTCCAAATCCCACCAAGTTATCGTATCAACATCAATATCTAATTTGCTTTTTTTTATTACTAGTGGTAACCATTTATTATCTAGAGTTTCTAACATTTTGCCTGGTAAAGCTGCTGATTTTCTGTAATTTAGGTTGAGATCAAAAGCCGATGTATTTTTCTCTATGTATTCCCACATTAAATACCAAGAATGTTTTTTATAGTTTCTAACTATTGGTACCTCTCCTAAATGCAGATTAACAACTTCATTGCAATAATACGGTTCCACAACCTCATTTGTCGGGACCCTGTCACTATGTATTTTTTTCCCCTGAATCTCTTTTAGATCATCCACATACCCAAAGGGTTTCATCCTGACATTAGAAATATAACCTTTAAATGCTGGCTGGACTTCAATCCATTTCATGTAAATTCTTGTACCCAATTTAAGATTTACTAATCCTCTCCATTCTTCTGAGTTTACTAGTGCTGGTGGTATGTATTCATCAGCATCTAAGGCTATAACTATTCTTTTCTCGGCTTTAATTTTTCTTACATTTTCCCACAATAACCTTGAGCGGTACAATTCATCGTACTCCAAATTTTCGTTTTTAATTAAGGTAACCTTGGGATGTTTTTGTAATATTTCAATTGAGCCATCAGTAGAACATTGATCGACTACAATAAACTTATCAGCCCATTGGCTGTTAATTTCTAAAAAAACTGGTAAAATCCATGCTTCATTCTTAGTAGGTGTAATACATATAAAAACAGTATTATCTTTCATTAGCTAACTTCACTAATTAGAAGTAAAAGAATTAAACTATGAGGAAAAAATGATTTACTACTTAAATTAAATCTTAGTTTTTTTTATCAGCCCGTAGAATGGCAAATTCCTTTCTAACCAGTATTGGACCATCTGTTGCTTTGAAACTTTTTTGCTTTTATTGGCTTTGGGATAAAAAGTATTTATAGTTTCAATTGAAAGGAATTCACTAAGTTGCTTAAGGGTAATTTTTTCCTTATCAATATTTAATACCAATAGATCATCTGGTCTATTCACAAAATGCTGCATTACATGTTGGTGATGTCGGCGATAGCTATCGAGCAACCTATCACTATCATATGAAACAGTACCATAAGCAGCAATATTTATTTCATCATTTAGTAACCCATGTTTCCATAACACAGCCCCTTCCTTATAAAGCCATTTCATACTTTTCAGCCATTTTTTTTCATCACGATAAGTATAAATAAATTTACTCCCGGGAAACTTTCTATCCAACGTTTCAAATAGAAGAGGAACTGGTAGATCCCCGAAAGCTTCGTATTTATTCATCATATCTTTATCAAACTTTAAATTTAGAACTTCTAATTCTTTTCTTCGTCTCCAATTCCAATAAAGATTTAATTTGCGTTTTGGCTCAAAAGACAATTCATCAGAAATGACCTCCGGATGCGTAAAAAGATGAATCGGAAAGTGAATGGTATTGTAACCTAAAATTTCTAAAGCTTGGCAAAGAGATGTTGTACCAGTACGGGATAACCCTATACAAAAGATTTTTACTGTCTCCATCTCTATACTTTTACTGTTTGACCAGATAAAGCTTCCTTAACTTTTTTCCTCCATTTAGCTTCCATATTGTCAATTATTAACTTATTATTCTTTTGAAATCTAAGAATAGACTGTTGCTCTTGCCAGAAATTAGCTGTATTCTTGTCAGCTTCAGCTTCTTTAATTTGTCCAGAAACCATTTTTATTACTCTTCTTAAGTGATATAAAAAAGGTAAAAGTTTTCCAATCTTCAACTTTTGCCCATATGTCTTTTTAGAAAATAAAAAGGCCGGATCAGTTAAGGTATACCCAACTTCTTCCAATAAAGCGTAGAATAAACGGTTCTGAGGACTGTCATTATACCTTAACCAAGGTTTAAAGGAAGTAACAAAATGATAGTTGATATCAAATTCAGCTAGAATGTCTAACTGTTCCTCGATTTTAAATACTTTCCGGTGGGACTGTGTATTCCAAGATTGATCTAATAGTGTAAAATTCTTGTGAAGTGTTACATTTAACGCGCTTTGATCCCAAAATTTGCAGCATTTAGGGTATGTTTGAAGATAAAGCATAGTTTTGTTTGCGATATCTTCTTTCCTAAATTTATCAAGATTCAGATACATAAGACCTGAATTAAAGTAAGGGCCATTGGGGTCAAGTTTGAGTTGTTCAATTATAGGACAGTCATCTTTTAGACAGGGCATAACAGCTTCTAAAGCAGCCATAGCAGCATTTCCCTGAAAATCCATTTCCCATAGTAGTTTTATATCTTTAAGAAATAGAATGTCAATATCAACATAAATCACCTTATCTATTGGTAGTAGGTTAGGAAGCAGCAATCTGGCATAAGCCATTTTACTGTCATAGAAGAAGTCTGGAAATCCTTCAAAATCAGATTGATCTATAGGATAACTGAGGATTTCTACATTACATAATCGTTGTAAAGTACGATCCAAAATTTGCCAAGATTCCTGCCTGATCCCTCCATCAATAATATGAAAAGAAATTCCTTCCTGGTATCTAGTATTAATTAGAATACTGCTTAATGTAGCTAACAGACCAGGAAAATATCTTTCATCACCAGCACAGGCTATGTGTATATTTTCTTTCATAAAACATTATCTTTCTTAAAACCTACTAAGCCAACCAAAACACGCGTAAACAACACAAATAAATTTGTGAATATGGAGAGCATTAATACTTCAGATGTTTGGCTAAGATTCAAATATAATATACAAACTATTTGAACCAGGAGCGTTCCTGGTATACTTACAATAGGCATCCAATAAAATATCCATTTTCTGGCGGCATTCATCTGCCACATAATGCCAACAATCAAAGCTAGCCCTGAATTGGTAATTAAAAGTAGAACTTCTGTATTTAGGTGACTATAATTACTACCTATTATCCACAAGAATAAATTTGGCATCATATAAGCCAAGGCGATCAAAGCTACAGATAAAACTAAATATAGACTTAAAATAGTAGCATATTTTGTGAGCAAGTCCTTTTTCCCTTGCTTGGCTATATAAGGAGCAACTAATGCACTACCTGCCACACCAAAAATCAAGTAAAGCTGCCCCAACCTGCTAAGTGCCCCTATCTCTGCAATACTCATGGTTTGTCCAAAAAAACTGATGATAAAAATCATTATTTGTCCTTGAAAAGCTGCAAATACAATCCCCGGCATGATAGGGCGTATGTAGTCAAACATTTCTTTACGCACTATTACTGAGGCCTTTTGTGGCTCTTCAATAAAGGCACTAGCTTTTTTCTTGTATGCATATCCGTTAACGACTGTAAGTAAACTGGTAGTTAAGGCTGCCAACCATGCATTGAGTACAGAAAATAAATATAAAACAGCAATAAGTAAAAATCGTAATATTCCATTTTTAAGCTGAATCCGATAAAGGTTATGCAGCCTTTGATGTATTAGGAGCGGAGGGGTATAGTACGATATATTACCGGAGAAAAAGAGGTTAGATAAGATACAGATCAGCAAAGCAATGGTCACTGTTAAAGGCCAGTGATGTTTGGCTGTTAACAAAGGAAATAAAATGATGCATGCTCCTCCTACTATTACAAAAAAACGATTACGGTAAAACTGTCCGGCTTTAATATAATTCCCTATTACTTTTTTATTGTAGATACGGTCACCTACCAGGGCAACAATAGAACCGGAAAAGCCAAATTCCACTAACATTTGAGCTGTACTTTGAAAAGCAAAAGCTACACTATACTGGGCATATTCTTCTACTGATAGCCAACGAATTAAAAAGAAACCACTGAGTACTTGTATTAACTGTACCGCACCCTGGCCAACTACAAATGTACTAATCAGCTTCGCCCATTTGTTTATGGATGCATGGGGTACATTTAATGCTAGGGAGAGTCTTTTGATCATATCCTTATCATCTTCCTTTGGAAGAAGATGCTTTCCTCTTTTTGCTTTTCACCTCATTCCCATTCATCTTTTCATAACTGTAACCATACCCATAACTGTTGTCTTTTTTGGTATCATTCAGTACGATCATGGGATGCTTAAATTTCTGGTTCCGGTAAATATCATCTATGATTTCCAACTGGGACTTTTGGGTATGCTTGCACCTTACAATATAAATACAGGAGTCTATTAAAGGAGCCAGGGCATAAGGGTCGGCTACCTGGCCCACCGGGGAGGAATCTATCAGCACATAATCAAAGCGTACTTTCAATTCTGCGATTAATCGAGCTACATTTTCACTCATGATGAGTTCGGCAGGGTTAGGAGGCAATAGTCCAGATCCTATCATTGCTAATCCCGGTATGCTGGGATGGGAGACGGTGATGTTATCTACTGAAAAATTTTCGTTAACAAGGTAATTGGTTAAGCCTATATTTTGATTGGGAGTGGGTTTGCGCAAATCAAAATTCACTACTACTACTCTTTTACCTGCCAAAGCCAGACTCGCCCCCAGGTTAATGCTAAAAAAGGTTTTACCTTCCCCACTTATGCTGGAGGTGATCAGGATTACTTTGTTTTCTTTGCCAATCGTAGCAAATTGCAGATTGGCACGGATCAGCCGGAACAGTTCAGCGGTAGGTGTATAACTTTTCTTCGTAACTACCAGCGTATCTTTAAGCTTGCTGTGTGAAATTTCACCCAGTACTGGCGTAGCGGTTATTTTTTGTACGTCTTTTAGCTCCTGCACTTTATCATCTAACATCTCTTTTATATACTGAAAAGCAAAGGGCAAAAACAGACCCAGGAGTATGGATGCCAGATAAATATTCGCCTTGTTAGGATAGATAGGATAGGCTACGGCACGATCAATGATCCGGGTATTGGGAGTAGCTGAGGCCAGTGCCAGAGCAGATTCCTCACGCTTCTGGAGCAGATAAAGATAAATCTGTTGCTTAATGCTCTGTTGCCGGTTGATCTCCAGCAGTTCACGTTCAATGGAGGGTACTTTTTGTATACGGGATTCAAAACGGCTGGAACTAGCCTGCAGATTGTCCCTGGTAATGATCAGCCCGTTTTTAATATTGCTGAGGTTCTCCATGATGTTCACCCTCAGGTTGGCCAGTTGGTCATCAATATTGAGGATCAGTGAGCTCTCGGGCTGTATGGTGCGCAGCATGCGCTGCCTTTCCTGTTGCAGCTCATTGAATTTGGCAATCAGGCTGTTGAGCGTAGGATCCTGTATGTTTAAAGAGCTGGGAACCAGTTGCATGTCATCTTTCTGAAGGTAGGCTTCAATGGAATTCAGTATATCAATCTGCAGTTCATAACCTTCTAACTGTTCATTGTATTCACTTGCCTTTTGCAGATATAACTGGGCATTAGAGCTTACATCCGTTAAGTTATTGCGCTGCTTGTACTGCTCTACGTTCTTTTCTACATCAGAAAGCTCTTCCGAAAGGTAGCTTAGCCGTTCATCCAGAAACTGTAAAGAGTTAACTGCCATCTGATTTTTATCTTCAATACCTTCCTGATTATATACCTCCACCAGCTTATCGATGATATCAATACCTCTTTGAGAGACAGCGTCTACCAGGCTTACATTCAGAATACTCGTATTGTCATTGACTGGCTGTATCATCAGTTTACGGCTGTAGCTTTCCGCCAGCTGTCGTAGGTCATGAAAACGTATGATGTAAGTCTGAGAAGGAGGGGTAGCTGCAGAAGAAACTGCTGTAAAAGTGGCATAAGCAGTTTTGATCTCCTGACCAAACTTATGCGTAGAGATACTTTTTTCGCCACCGCTTTCTTCTATTAAGTCAAAAGTATTTTTATCCGTGGCCCGGATCTTCACAGACTTACCAAAAGCCAGTGAATCGTAGGAGCTAAAAATTAGCTCAATGGGTATGTCATCTTTATACACTTCCATATCCCGGATCCGTCCTTCAATATAGTAGGTCGTATGAAGAGAAAGCTCCGAGAGCACCCTATGCATCAGACTTTTAGACTTGAGTATTACAATCTCATTTTCTATTTTTTTGCTGTTGTTGAATACGCCCAGCCCCGCTGTACCTCCTAGCAGGTCTGAGCCGTTTTGTTCATCTTTGATGAGCAGGGTGCTATTGATATGGTACTGAATGAGGGTATTATAGCGCTGATGAATAAAAGCTGCTGTAAAGCATAAGATTACGCTTCCTACAAACCAATACCAGTATTGCAGATATTTCAGCAGCAAAGCCTTAATATTGATCTCTTCCCGATTTCCTGAATCAGTTTGAAATAAACCTTTATCTTCTCTAGTATGCATAAAATTATTAAAACCTGCTTAACAGTATGGTCATACTTGCCAGACTCGTGGCAATGGAGAGCGCGAATAAGAGATTGATTCTTCCGGTATTGGCCTGTATGCCCCTTGCCTTCACCGGTTCTACGTAGACTACATCATTCTGCTGCAAATAAAAGTAGGGGGAAGCCAGGAGATCTTTATGATTCAAATCAAGCCTTACGGCTGTTCTTTCTCCATCCTTTTCTCTGATCAAGAGTACATTCTCCCGTTTACCAAAAGGAGTCATATCGCCCGCCAGCCCCAAAGCTTCCAGGATATTGATTCTTTCGGTAGGGACAGTAAAGGTACTGGGCTGACTTACTTCCCCGATTACGGTAATCCTGAAGTTGAGGAACCTGATATTCACAATAGGGTCTTTTACTTCGGATTGAAGTTCTTCTGTCATCTTCTCGGTAGCTTCTTCAATGGTCAGGCCGGCCAGGCTTACCTTCCCCAAGACCGGGAAGTTCACTGCTCCCTGGGTATCTACCAGATAGCCTTCATTAATTTTTGTCACTGTACCTCCGGAGCTTGAAGCACTGCCTATCGTAGTAAGTACACCACTATTAAATAGCAGGTTAGATTCCGGATTCAGGGTACTTACCGTAATACTTAATAAATCATCAGGCTGAATTACTGGTTCTACGGCATTTTGTATGCTTTCGGTATAAGCTATACTTTCCGGTAAGTCACTGAAGTAAGTAAGGTTGCGTTGAGAACAGGATGCCAAAGTTATAGCCAGTAGAAAAAAGAAAAACTGTTTTACCATGAATAAAAATTACTATCCTTTACACCACTTTCTAATCAATTAAACAGCTAGATGCATGTCAGCTTTTAACTCCGCCATCGCTGCAGAAGCTTCTATGTGTACCCCGTAGCCCAGGGCATCAAAACGTAGTAGTAGTCTTTGCCTGCCTCTAAGTTGTACTACTTCACCCTTTACCCCTTTGAGTGGACCACGCTTTACCTCTACCATATCTCCTTTCTCAAAACATCCGTAATCCGCTTCTATGTCCTGACCATTATTTTGCACAAATTGCTGCAAAGCTATCATCTGTTTTTCAGGGATCGCTACGGCCTTTCCTTCAAAACTAACATAACGTACTGCACCGGGGGTGTTAAGCACAGCATAGCGTTCCTGCTCACATACTTTTACAAAAATATAAGAGGGTAGTAAGGGTAGCGATACTCGTTTCTTTCTGTCAGAACGCTGTACCAGAGTATTTTTTAAAGGTAGAAAACACTCTATTTTTTTTTGAGATAGTAGAGCATAGAGCTTTTTTTCAGCTCTGGACCTAGTGTAGACTGCATACCAATGATTTGCCTGTTCTTTCATATTTTATTCAAGTTATGATACAGCTTCGCCCTCTCAGTTACATTTAGTTTTTTAAACGCAACCTAATGATAAAGCCTTACCCTTTTCTTTCTTTGACTATTACTCCCAGTACAAGGCTTCATTATTGAAGCGAAAAGGCATTCCCTGTACTATCAGGAAGATGTTATTCAACAAATGCATAAGAGGGGCTTACTTTCATCAATAAATGAATAAAAGCCTCTCTTTTAAACTCTAAGGTAAATATTTTGTATTAAGGTTTAATTCCCTGAATAATCCTCAAAATAATTGAAATACTAATTTATAATATAAGTTTTTTTAAACAAAGATACTACGGTATTTGCTCCCTAATTATTCTCCCTATGGGCGATAATATTCAGCGCTTTGCATGACAGGTTTTCCTACCGTAACCTTTCCTATAGTTTCATACAAGTTTTTTTCAAAACGTGATAATATGCTTTCAATGCAAAGGTGATACACAGCATACTCCCGGGCATTGATTTTAAAATTAGATTTCTTACTCAAAGCAAAATACTGTTCTATGGAATAAAGTAAACTTAGTTCATTTTCTTCATCAGTACTTATGCCTATTTGATGTTTTTCAATTAAACTCCTAATTCCCGAACCTTCTTCAGCAGCCACCAAGGGTATTCCTCCACAGGCCAATATACCTGAGAGCTTGGAAGGCATGACCAGATCAGTAGCCCCTCTCTTCTGTAAAATAACGTGCAGGTCAGCCATATTCAACAAATCTGCTAATTCCCGCTTAGCCACCAAAGGGGCAAAACGAACATTTTTTAAACTCAACTCCTCTTTCAGTTTTAGAAGACGGTTCTTCACAGCCCCCTCACCTACGATAAAAAACTTTAAATCAACTTTACGTTGCTGGGCAATCGCAGCAGTTCGTAACAGGGTATCCAAGCCTTGTTTTTCTCCCAGATTTCCACTGTAGAGCACTACTTTATCCTGAGGCTGGTAACCATATTTCTCTTTAAGCCCTTGTTTTTCTAGAGCATTGTAAGGATACAACTCTTTAGTATCTACCCAATTTGGAAAGAGGTTAAGCTTTTCTTCGGCTACACCCTTAATAAGTACCTTTTTTCGCATTCCCTCACTAATGGTGGTTACCAGATCAGCCCGTTGTATAAAATAACGTTCAAAGCCTTCCAGAAATCCAAGTATTGCTTTACGACGAATTATACCCAACTGCCGCGCAGCATCTACCTGCAAGTCCTGTATATGGAAAACAAAGGGGGTACCTTTCATCCACTTAAATAGCAATGGTAAAATCCCAATAGGAAGTGGAGGATATATGCAAACTACTATATCAAAATTATATGGCAGTTTCTTGATCCAGTTCAAACTTGAGCTTACAAAAAAAGAGAAATCATGCAATAGCCTGGTATAACCATTTACTGTCTGAGGCACATAAAAAGGCCCCCGATGGACTTTCACTGAATTGATTACTTCTGTGAAATAGCCTTTGGGACGATATTTTTCATGTACCTGCCACTCCGGATAGTAGGGCATCGCAGTAATCACTTCTACCTTATGTCCGTGAAGAGCCAGCCACTCACACATTTCAGTGGTATATTTTCCGATGCCAGTAAGCTCGGGATAGTAATTGATTCCATATACAAGTATTCTCATGAGTAGATGTTTGGTTATGTCCAGTATATTCTACTAATTCTCGGCAGGGAATATTTTCTATATTACAGCATATTTTGTAAACTTCCGATGACCTAAATCATCCTTAGCTAATAACTTCAGTGGAGGCTCCTAACGTTATTAATCTGCTTACTCATATAAGCATAATTAGGTCTCTTAAGTACCCATTTCTCAATTTTTTTATGTAAATACTTTTTCAAAGAAGGCTTGTAAAGTAATATAGAAAAATTATCCTCTAAAAACACATTTTCAACTTTTCTCCTTTCTGTTAGCCAATCAGCGCTAAGATAATATAGTTGAATGTACTCCTTATTTGCAAACTCATACATATCGTTTAAGTCTACTCCTTTTACACCACATACATAAAGACTGGTTATCCGCTTTCTACGGCAATAATCTTTTACTTCCTGCAGCTTGCGTATTCCGGCACTCTCTACCTCATCATCAAAATAGCCTAAAAACTGCTGATAGCTTCCCTGATTCTTTAAAAAAGTTAACAAAGCTTTACTTTCAAATTTATAGCCTATGATGATAAATCGTCTGCTTTTTGCCTTAGACATATAATAGTATATCTGTATCAAAATTAGTTTGCTCAAGCCTGATAGAAACGATAATATAAAACAGTAAACTAGAAATGCTGGAAATAGCTTTACAACCATAAGTTCTAAGATGATAAAGATACTCCCTATCGCAAATACGCTAGACATACTCACCAAAAGAGCAGCAACAATACTGGTTTTTATGCCAAACTTAGCAGGGTTATATAATCCTGCTAAATATGAAACAATTACCCAAAGTAACCACACCAAATAAGCATTTGCAGGGCTAAGGTATAATCCATGATTAACCATTACCTGCTGACCAAAATATACCCAAAGCATAAAAATACAAATATCAGGAAGCACTAATATCAGTATACACGCTTTAGAATAATTGGAAGTTATGTTAGAAACATTATTTGAGTTCCACATAAGTTTCTGCCTGGTATATACATATAAATAACGTTAAGAAAAACCTACTTAAAAGCAGGTCAAACTATACGCTGATTTCAATATATTCTTAAACTATACTATCCTTTTATAATTCAGTAAACCACCTTTGTACAAATCCACGAGCGGTTAGAATAACGTTAAAATATGCTAGCTATTTTGAAAATCTGTAATGCAGTTCCAGAAGATGTTTTGATTAAGTATTAGTTTTCCCTAACAACTAAAGAATCATTTTACAATTAATTTCAGTCCTTTGATATATTATTTTGGGCTAATGCATTAAACAAATATTAGCGATTATGATAACATAGAAACATGAAGACAGTTTGGCAAATTCATAGGCATAGTAGTATTGTTTATGGGTGTTAAAACCATATTAATTTTAATAACTGTCATTTTGTCAAACGCTGACTTAGTTTTTAATTATGCATTTAATTTTTTTTTCTTACATAGGCAATAAGATAGAGTGCATTCGACTTCTATAAGAATATTAAAGGCATGCAGGGGTTCTGTACTATTAAATCGCTGAATAACTATTATTGTAGATGAATTGTTAATGTAACATTTTATTTTTAGGTGTGCAATCCCCAAAAAAAGTACATGTATCTAATTTTACTATTATTTATTGTATTTTTTTTATATAATTATAAAACCTTAAGCGCTAATACTCATCTTAAGCTCACATAAAACAATGATATTTACATATGATTTGATGCAAAAAATTCATGACAAACACTAATTTTGACCTGTTTGATAGTATATTACTTTTTTTTATTTATTTGAAGTAATAAAAACTTTAAGAGGGTAAGAGACTAAATCTTTTGAACAAAAAATAGAATCAAATCAATATTCGTATCTAAATAAAAAAATTTGATATAACACAAATTAATTATTATACCTTAAGTATTAATGTGAATCAAGAGTAGAAAGAGCAAACATAGCGCAAGGCTTGTTTATCTAATATGGACTTAAAAGTGGTTCCCCACCGGGATAAACTAATAGACCTTTACGACTACGTTTGCCAGTGTTATGATAAAAAACTTTGTTTGCATTGCCAACGGATGAGTAATAACAGGAAACAAAATTTTACTGATCAAGAACTTATTACAGTTTACTTATTTGGTATCCTGCAACAGCACTACGAGATCAAACAGATATATAATTACATGTTGAATCACTGGCTAAACTGGTTTCCTGATTTGCCGTCCTATCAGGCCTTCAACCGGCGTATCAACCTTTTGACGGAGCTGTTTCCGGTTTTAGTAGAAGACTTATTAGAGCAGATTGAAAGCCCCAATCTGGTAGATGATATTAAGCTCATGGATGCCATGCCTATCATTCTATCAGCCCAAAAACCTGATAATGGTAAAGTGGCCAAAGATATAGCTGGTAAAGGATATTGCCCTAGTAAAAACTTATACTATCATGGATTGAAGCTGCATGTATTAGCCAGTAAAAATATCAAAGCTTTGCCTGTACCCCAATATGTAGCTGCTAGCAACGCTGGGGCTCATGATTTGCGAGTAGCAAAAAGAATACTTCCTCAAATACGTAACTGTAGTCTATATGCTGATAAAATTTATTCAGATATACCTCTGAAGGAAGCCCTGGCAGAAAAGCAAAAACTATATCTTAATACGCCAGTAAAAAGAAAAAAAGGCCAGAAGAAACTCACAGCTGCTGATCGTTATTTATCTACAGCAGTGAGTATTGTCCGACAGCCCATTGAATCTTTATTCGCTTGGTTACAGGATAAAGTCAAACTTCATGATGCTACAAAGGTAAGATCTGAAGCTGGTGCTTTAATTCATACTTTTGGAAAAATGGCTGCTGCCGTCTGTAGCATCGTATTCAACTATTGATTCACATTATTAATAAGTGTGGATTGTAGGCATTTTTCACCTGCACTAAGTCTTATCCTTTCTTACTAAGAAAAATAATAAGCCCAAAAGCCACTTTAACAACTTATTAATAGAATAATAAAAAATACAAACCCTTATTGCCTTACACTATCAAATACGGCGATAGTCTTTTTCAAATACATACTAGATTTCATCTTGTCACTTCTATAAATATCCAAAATTATTAACCAAGGGTACTGAGATTAAGCAAAAACAGGTAGTGGAGACTAGCGGAAATTGGATATAAGGATTGCGTGAGTTTTGAGGAAAAAAAAGGCTTACATAGTGGATAGAGTAAAAAAGTAACCCTCCCAATTGATGTAAGCGGCTACCAAATAACATAGAAATAAGGAGAAGTACTTGGCCCACCCAAGATGCATAGAAGGGCAGCATGGCAATAGGCGACAGGTGCTGATAGAGATTATAAGTCGTAGAACTACTCAATATTTGTTTATTTATCTAGAAATTGAGGAGTAAGCAGGAGCAAAAATGACACTGTTTTATAAGGATCAGACAGGGGTATTATATAGTTTTTTTTATATTTGTTTTTGTTTTTAACCAAATAATAATCCTTTCTAATCTTATTTTACACAGTATAAATCACATTATTTTCATATCTAAAGCAGACATGGTGATTATGTGCAAGAGCTTTTTTGATTCCTTATCTGCATATGGTGAAACTTGCCCTTGTGACGATCGCTTTTTTACTGTATACTATTCCCTGCCTGTTTTTCTGACCAAGAACTGATTCTGGTCAAGGCCCTGTAATCTAAACTTCAAGGAAGTACTATCAAACAACAGAGTCAACCTCATCAGGAAGGAAGCTTAGGCGGGACAGTTTACCTCATCGCTCGACTTGGGATTTGGAAGCCCACTCGAACGGACAAAAGACCTTTTGGTGGGATCAGCCTCTATAGAGATATGCAAATCTCTCAAAAACCACAAAATCATGGCACTTTCCCAACATAAGCTGCTAAAAATTTAATGGTAGAGAATAACCAAACCGGGTGCTCCTCACCGG
>NZ_JBBPHP010000046.1:39087-53617 GCF_038039535.1 Catalinimonas locisalis
CGGGTGCTCCACACGGGGTGCTCCTCACCGGGTGCTCCACACGGGGTGCTCCTCACCGGGTGCTCCACACGGGGTGCTCCTCACCGGGTGCTCCACACGGGGTGCTCCTCACCGGGTGCTCCACACGGGGTGTTCCACACGGGGTGCTCCCATCAGGGGCTAAGCTTTCACATCTTTCTTCTGGGGTAGCTGCTTCACGATTTTGTGGTACAGCTCATTGGGATTAAAGGGCTTGGTGACAAAGTCATTCATGCCTACCTTATATACCCGTTCCTGTATCTCCAGCATGGCTGAGGCGGTGAGCGCGATGATGGGCAACGCCGGAAAAACTTTACGGATGTGTAGACTGGCCTCATAGCCGTCCAGCACCGGCATCTGCAGGTCCATCAGGATGAGGTCATATTGCTCCCCTCCTATTACCCTGTCTACCGCCTCCTGTCCGTTCTCGGCATGTTCAAAGGCGAGTTTCCACTTGTTAAGAAACTGCCGGGCCACGATGACATTCATCTTATTGTCTTCTACCAGCAGTACCTTATAGCCTTCCAGGCTGCGGAAAGGCTGATTGCCCTGTAGAAATACTGATTTATCTTCTATGCGCTGGCTACTGGCCTTGAACTCCAGCTCAAAATAAAACAGTGATCCTTCTCCTTCCCGGCTATTGAGCTGTATCTGGCTGCCCTGCAGTTCCAGCAGCTTTTTGGTGATGGCTAGCCCTAGTCCGGTGCCACCGTAATGCCGGGTGGTATCTGAACTTGCCTGGGAGAAGCTGTCAAAAATATGGCTTTGCTTATCTTCGGGAATACCAATGCCACTGTCTTCTACCTCAAAGGTGAGTTTTACCTTTCCTTCCTCCTGCGAAGCAATTCTCACCCTTACCTCCACACTACCCTGCTGGGTAAACTTGATCGCATTGCTCACCAGGTTATTCATGATCTGGGAAAGGCGGGTAGGATCTCCTGTCAGGGTTTCAGGAATAGCCTCCTCCTGGCTGATGCGCAATGCCACGCCTTTTTCTTCTGCTTTGAAGGCCAGTGAGTGCTGTATCCCTTTCAGGAGCTGCCCCAGACTAAAGTCTACTTCTTCAAACTCTATCTTACCGGCTTCAATCTTGCTGAAGTCCAGGATATCGTTGATCAGAGCCAGCAGGTTTTCTCCGGAAAAGCGCAGCGCGTGCAGGTTCTCCAGTTGCTCGGGCTTGGGATCATCCTGCAGCAGCAGATGAGAGATACCGATGACCGCATTCAAAGGGGTGCGTATCTCATGGCTCATGGTAGAGAGAAACTGTGCTTTGGCCATAGAGGCATGCTCGGCCTGCCTTTTTGCCTCTATCAGCTCCTCCTCCTTGTGTATTCTTTCCAAAGTAGAACCTACCCAACGGGCGAAGAGGCGGACAAACTCCTTATCTTCTTCAGAGAAATCCTGCTGGCGGGCTGAGCTATCCATAAAGTTGACGATGCCATATATCTTGTCATCAATACGCAGAGGCGTGCCGATGTAGCTTTCCATCCTGATGTTAGCATAGGCAGCATGGTCTTTATAAGCGGAATCTTTCATACAGGATATAGCTACTACATCATTCTGACGGTATGCCAGGCTACAATAAGTATGGCTAAGCGGCATGCGCATATCCTGCATATCCGGCAGCCCAGAGGCAGTACGTACAGAGTGGCTGACATGACAGTAACCTTCCTCAATCCGGCTGATCACCCCCAGGGGCATACCCAGAAAAGCCGCTACCTCCGCCAGAGACTTGTCAATCTGAGTTTTGAAGTCCAGCTGACTGTGGGAGGCGATAAGGTTCAGGGTTTTTAAGCCTTTCTGAAAACGTTTCTGGTGGAGCTCTGCCTTCTTGGCTTTGCTGATGTCCTGAAAAACGCCTTTAAGTTTATAGGGTTTTTGGTTTCGCATAAGGGTTTTGCCCAGAGTCCTTACCCACATGCGCTCCCTCCCGGGAATACACATTTCAAGTTCCAGGTCAAAGCTACTGCCCTCCCGCATAGATTTACGCACATGCCGTTGAAACAGCTGCCGGGAATGCCTGCAAAAGAAATTAAGCCCCTGATGAATGTCGGGGCTAAAATCAGGCTCAGCCCCAATGAGCTTTTTAAAGAGTGAAGAAAGGCTAAGTTTACCGGTCTTGATTTCCAGCTCCCAACTGCCAATGCCTGCCAGCTCCTGAGCCTCTTCCAGTTCTTCCTTCACCTTCAGCAGCGCTTCTTCCGCTCTTTTCTGTTCGCTGATATTCTGGCATACAAGTAAGCCTCCTTCAATATTGCCCTGATCATCACGTAAGGGTACAGTACGGTGGTTAAAGTACTCTCCTTCAGACATAATATTGGAATGGACAAACTCTCCCTGAAGTGTAGCTTCAAATATGGGCCTGAAGTAGTTTTTGATATTTTCTGGCACTGCCTCTTCCAGGCGCTTGCCTTCGTACTGTTCGGAGGTCTGATTCAACTTTTGCATGGTAGCTCCATCGGCTACGATGAAACGCATATCATTATCAAAAAGAAAGATGTCGGTATCAGGAATATTAGATGCTAGACGGCGATAGTTACGCTCGCTGACTTTGATCTGGTCCTGGGCAAGGCGCTGGGCGGTAATATCCCGGGAAACCGTCTGGAAAGCGATGATCTCCTTACCCGCTCTTACAGGGGTAATATTCGTCTGAAACCATAGGTATTTACCATCTTTTCGCCGTATCCTGCTTTCTATATCCTGCCTTTTTTCTCCTTTCACTGCATGTGAACGGAAATTCTGTCGTACATTCTCCACATCCTCAGGGTGTAAAAAATAAGCAGGCGATTGCCCCAGCATTTCATCTTCAGCATAGCCCAGGACTTTTTTAACAGAGGGAGACATATAGGTAATCGTCCCATCTAACTGATGCATACAGATCAGGTCCTGTATACTTTCGGTAATAAGTTTATATTTCTCTTTTTCCGCTCTTAGCGCCTCTTCAGCCTTCCTGATCTCGGTGATATCCAGGGTGGTGCCGTACAAACCTACTTTCTCTCCCTTTTCGTTCTTAAGAGGTTTCACCGTAGTTCTGAGATAGCGTACCACCTGCCTGCGGCTAAGGATGCATTTCTCAAAAGTTAACCTGGCATTATGGTATGCTTCAGTAAAAGATTTTTTTACCAGCGCCTGATGATCGGGATGAATCAACTGAAAGTAATCTTCTACGGAAGGAGTAGGTTCTTCCAGGGGCCAGTCATACTGACGGTATACTTCTTCTGACCACTCAATATAGCCGGTCTTCAGATTGGCTGTCCACCAACCCACCCCTGCAATTTCGTAGAGCTCTTCCAGATTGGCTGCCATCTGGCTGTTCTGCTGGTCAAAGGCCTGGCGACTCTGCTCCAGGGCTGCTTCCAGTTCACTGATTTTTTTGATGGCCTGCGCTAATGTTTTCATATGTGAAATACCATAGTATAAGGTCAAATTTACCGCTTAGTACCGTAGTATATGCTTGAGATTGCGCTGAAAGTGCATTTATGTAATTTTTGGCATGCTTCCATAAAGAAGTTTGGGTAGGTATACTCATTAGGCAGAACTTTCTTTGACATAAATGCAAACAAAGCATGCCCAAATCAGTACCTATTGAAAATGTACGACATCATCGGAGACGTTCATGGAGAAGCGGATAAGCTGCATAAGCTTCTGACACTTCTAGATTATCGCCCAGGGGGTACTGGCTATTATCACCCTCAGCGCAAGGCTATCTTTTTGGGAGATTTTATCAACAAAGGAGGGGCGTCAAAGGAGGCACTGGAAATCGTCAGAAGTATGCTGGCCCGGGAGGCAGCCTATGCTGTGGCCGGTAACCACGAGCTTTATCTGATCGGCTTCTTTCATAAGCATGCACATGGCGAGTATATCCGTGAGCATACGGAGAAAAATACCAGCCAGCATGCCCCTACTTTTTCTTCCTTTGGGCAAGACAGAGAAGCCTTACTGGACTATATCAGCTGGATGCAAACTTTACCTCTCTATCTGGAACTGCCCGGCATACGGATAGTACATGCCTACTGGCATCAGCATAGCATAGATTTTATTAAGCAGCACTACCCCCAGGCCTGTCTGGATGATGAGACGCTGGCAGCGATGGTTCCCGGAAGCGAAGTATCGCAGGCGGTAGAAGAACTGCTGGTTGGGCTAAAGCTTCCTCTCCCTCCTTCTGCATCAGACAGTCCCAGCTTCAAAACCAAATGGTGGAGAATAGGCAAGACGCACGAATACAGTGAGCTTGCCATCCGGCCGGACAGTACCTTGGGTAACCCTCCCATAAGCTACGAAAGCATACATACCGAAGATTATCACTATCCCGAAAAAGATATACCCCTGTTCTTCGGTCATTATAACCTGCCCGGTAAACCCAGGATACTGGCCCACAATTATACCTGCCTGGATTTTAACCTGGAAGATGAACCGCTGCTGGTAGCTTATCGCTGGGATGGAGAAGCCCGCTTGGAAAGTGATAAGCTGGTATATGTATAGGTGAAAGGTTGAAAGTTTAAGGTTATAGGTTTTCAACATTCTTCAACTTTAAACTTTCAACCTTTAACTTTGAACTCAATCCGTGACTTCTACGATCATCTCAATCTCTACAGCGATGTTATTAGGCAGTGAGCCCATACCTACTGCGGCACGCGCATGTTTGCCTTTTTCACCGAACACTTCCACAATAAAGTCTGAGAAGCCATTCATTACCTTGGGCTGCTCAATAAAGTCAGTCGTACCATTGACCATGCCATGCACTTTGACCACCCGGCTTACCTTATCCAGATCGCCGATTTCAGCTTTCAGGGCAGAGAGCAGGGCAATACCGGTATAGCGAGCGGCCTGCTGCCCCTCTTCTATACTGAGATCGCGGCCCAGTTTGCCGGTCACATAATTACCTTCGGGTGTTACCGGGCCGTGGCCAGCCAGGAATACCAGGTTACCGGTCCTGACCGCTCTTACAAAGTTGGCTTCCGGCACAGGAAGGTCGTAGAGCTCTACGCCCATATCGGCCAGCTTTTGCTCAATGTCCACCGCTTGTGCTACATTGGCTTCCTTTACTTCTTCCTGCTGCTGACCGGATTGGCAGGCACACATGACACATAAGGCGAATAAAGCAGTGATTTGTTGAATTTTTAGCATTGGTTTGAGGTTAGTTTGCATAAATATAGAAAACTTTATTATTATCGTCACCCGTTTTACCATACCCTATTGACCATGAATTTTGTGGCGCTGGATTTTGAAACCGCCAACCATCAAAGAGAAAGTGTTTGCGAAATTGGTATCGCCATTGTGCAGGATGATGCTGTAAAAGAACAAAAGTCCTGGCTGGTGAGGCCCCGTGATAACTGGTTTAACAGTATGAACACCAGGATTCATGGCATAGATGCAAAAAAGGTAGCCCAAGAGCCGGAGTTTGACGAGCTGTGGCACAGCATAGGCAGTTATTTTGAGGGGGCTAACGTCATCGCCCATAACGCCAGTTTTGACCTGAGTGTATTGCGCCATGTGCTGGCCCAGTATGAGCTTCCCTTTCCCGAACTGAGTTATGCCTGCAGCCTGCAGGTAGCCCGCCGGGCCTGGCGTGGTTTTCCATCCTACGGCCTTAGTGCTCTTTCTGAGCGTTTTGGTATTTCACTCAACCATCATGCTGCCGGCTCAGATGCCGAAGCCTGTGCCCACATCATGCTGAAGGCGATGGAAGCCCATGGCCTCCAACGTTTTGAAGAAATTGAAGAAGCGTTTGGCCTACGCATCGGCAAGCTCTACACCCAGGGGTATATACCGGCAGGACGCATCCGGCCCCAGAAGAAAAAGAAGCCCGGTTTACACAGCATGACGCTGGATTTGTCCAGGGTAAGCAAATCACATCCCCTGTACGGCAAATCGGTAGTATTTACCGGCTCGCTAAAAAGCATGAGCCGTGCTGAGGCACAGAAGTGTGTCATTGAGGCGGGAGGACATTCTACCAATTATGTAAACGAAAGGACCCACTACCTGGTGCTGAGTGAGCGGGTGTTTCTGAATATAGAGCAGGGGGTAAATAATAATAAGGTACAACAGGCCAGACGCCTGACTTCCGGAGGGAATGGAGTTACGCTTATCTCTGAAAAGGAGTTTCTGAATCTTTTGCAGCATGAAGTATCAGGAGAGTCTTAAATTCAGTCACCCCTTCCTCGGACTGCTGATGCTGCCTGTTATCCTGCTCTTTGGCTATGGAATCGTACAGCAGCTTATCCTGGACCGGCCCTTTGGGGGCCATCCCGCTCCTGACCACTGGCTTGTAATCACTACCCTGATTGTAGTAGGCATAGGCTGGCTTTTATTTGCTGCCCGCCTTCGCATCACCCTGGACGAAAAGGGAATCCATTACCGCTTTTTTCCTTTTCACTGGAAGACCTACACCCTCCTCTGGTCGGAGATAGCAAACGCCCATGTGAGGAAGTACAATGCCCTTTCAGAGTTCGGCGGCTGGGGCATGCGCATCAACTTCAGGGGCAACAGAGCCTATAATGTCATGAACGATCAGGGACAGGCGCTGGAGATCGTGAAAAAGAATGGAAAGAAAATACTCTTCAGCACCCATAATCCTCAGGCAATCAGCCGTTTTCTTGAGGAGCTTTCTGGCAAAGGAGGCCTCAATTCATTGCAAAACTGGGAGAAAAAACCGTAAGTTTGTAAAAATAGCTACCTAAGCGGATCATGTTGGATAAAAGCACACGAGAGAAGTATACAGTAGTCGTAGGACTGGAAGTACATGCACAACTTCTTACAAAAAGTAAAATATTTTCTTCAGATGCCAATCAGTACGGAGCATCGCCCAATACCAATATCAGCGCCATCACTTTGGGGCATCCGGGCACCCTCCCCCGTCTCAACAGGCAGGTCATAGAATTTGCCATCCGTATGGGGCTGGCCTGCGGCTCGGAGATCACCCGCTACAATATCTTTGACCGTAAAAACTACTTTTACCCTGACCTTCCCAAAGGCTATCAGATCATGCAGGACAAGACCCCGATCTGTGTAGGGGGTGGCATCTATATACGCAAGGAGGAAGAGGAAAAGCGGATCAAGCTGCACCACATCCACCTGGAGGAAGATGCCGGAAAATCCATTCACCTGGAAAACGAGCCGGAAACCCTGGTAGACCTCAACCGTGCCGGAGTACCGCTGATAGAGATCGTTACTGACCCGGACATTCGTAGTTCGGAAGAGGCCTCTGCCATGCTTACCGAGATACGTAAGCTGGTACGCTACCTGGATATCTGCGACGGTAATATGGAAGAAGGCTCTATGCGCTGCGACGCCAACGTATCTATCATGACCAAAGAGGCTACAGAATACGGGAAAAAGGTGGAGGTCAAGAACATGAACTCCATCCGCAACGTGCAGCGTGCCATAGACCATGAGGTAGAGCGGCAGATCTTACTGCTGGAAGCAGGAGAAGAAGTTATCTCCGAAACCCGCCTCTTCAATGCCGACAATGGGAAGACCTACAGCATGCGTACCAAAGAAGAGTTGAACGACTACCGTTATTTCCCCGAGCCTGACCTTAGTCCGGTAGTAGTATCGGAAGAGTGGCTACAAGAGATTAAAGAAAGTATGCCGGCTCTGCCACACGAATTATGGCATAAGTTCGTTGAGACCTATGAGCTGCCTCCTTACAATGCAGAGGTGCTAACCGATACCAAAGCCATGGCGCGATACTTTGAAGAGGTCTGCCGATATACCAAACATTATAAAGTAGCTTCCAACTGGATGATGGGGCCGGTAAGGTCTTACCTGAATGATGCCTCGCACAGTATAGAGAAGATGCCGGTGCAGCCGGAAAGCCTGGCGGAGCTGGTGGAGATCGTAGCTGCCGATAAGGTGAGTTTTGCGATAGCTACTCAAAAAATCTTCCCTTATATGCTGGAAGATAATAGTGGCAAAGCGCCTCTGAAGATAGCTGAGGAAATGAACCTCCTGCACGAAAGTAGTTCGGACCAGATACAACCTCTGGTAGAAGAAGTACTGGCTGACTTTCCTCAGAAAGTGGAGCAGTATCGTAAAGGGAAAAAAGGACTGCTGGGCATGTTTATGGGCGAAGTCATGAAGCGTAGCCAGGGAAAAGCGAATCCTAAGGTAGCCAACGAATTATTAAGAAAAGAATTAGATTAAACCTAAGCCATTGAACACAAAACCATGAGAATCATAAGATATTGTATCATAGTTATATTGGGCACTTATCTTTTTACTGCCTGTTCTCAGAGCAAATCCAACGGGCAGCAGACCTCGCCTCAAAAGAATGGTCACGTGCAGATAGAAGGCAGCATCAACCATCCTTCTGACAAAGGCTATGTAGTGCTGGAAAAAATTGGAGAGAACAACATTGATATCGTAGACACCCTGATGGTGTCCAGTGACAGTACTTTTCGCTACAGTCTGGACAACGGGGCCCCTGGTTTTTACCGCCTCAACCTCTATGACAAGCAGTATGTTAACCTGATTCTGGACGATGAAAACGTAAGCATTGTGGCGGATGGAAACCGTCCTGACGGTTTTGTGGAAGTAAACGGCTCCAAGGACACCGATTACTTTTATGAAGTAAATGATATCATGCGGGAGTTTCAGCAAAAAGTCAATGAGCTGAATGCTGATTTTATGAAAGCCCGGGCCGATGAAGATGAAGAAGCCATGCAGGATGTAGAGTCCCGCTATGCTGAGATAGAAACAGAAAATACAGAAAAGCTCAAGGCCAAGATTAACGAGATGGGAAACTCTATTGCTGCCTTTTATGCGGTTAATTTTCTGGATGCCGAAAAAGAATTTGCTTACCTGAGTGAGCTTGCCGATAAGTTTAAAGATAACCTACCCGACTCCCGCTATACCGAGCAGTTTGTAGACCAGGTAGAAGAATTGCGCAGACTATCTATTGGTATGGAAGCCCCTGAAATTGCACTACCCAATCCTCAGGGAGATACTATAAAATTATCTTCCCTGCAGGGCAAGTATGTTATGATTGATTTCTGGGCTGCCTGGTGTAAGCCCTGCCGCATGGAAAATCCCAATGTGGTTCGTTTGTACAATCAATACAAAGACAAAGGCTTTGAGATCTACGGCGTCTCACTGGACAGAACCAAAGAGGATTGGGTAGAAGCCATCAAGCAAGACCAGTTGGGTTGGGTACATGTTTCCGACCTCAAATATTTTGACTCTGAAGCTGCTGCGCTCTATAACATCAATGCTATTCCGGCTACTATACTGCTGGATAGGGAGGGCAATATCATTGCTAAAAACCTTAGAGGAAAAGCCTTAGAAGAGAAACTGGCTGAACTTTTTGATGAAGCATAACAGCTAACTAAGCTCTTCTATAGAAAGTGATCCTGTCCTTGAAAGGTCAGGATTTTTTATGAACAAAAATACACGGGTATTCTTTGTAATCAGAAATAACAGTGTTATTATTATTTCTTAAGTAAAATGCGCAAAAAACAATTTTATTGCTAAAACATTACATATTCAGCACAGTCAAAAACTATTCAAGGTGAGAAATCAGTCTCTTTACATTTGTATTGGTATGATATTTCTCATTACTTTTTTACTATGAAAGTACTCATGATTGACGATAACGAGCTCGATTTACTTATCAGTCGTAAGCTTATATCCAAACAGGTAAGTTCACTTGAGTTCACAGAATTTAACAACGCGGCCGAAGCATTGCAGCATTTGGAAAGCCGGGAGGATAATAATTTTGATATTATTCTTCTTGACCTGAATATGCCGGAAATGAATGGCTGGGATTTTTTGGAAGAATATCAGAAACTTCCTGCACACAAAGCCAATGTATACATTTTAACATCTTCTCTGGATACCAGGGATAAGCTGCGCTCCAAAGAATATGAATCTGTAAAGGGTTATTTTGATAAGCCTTTAAAGAGCAACTACATTGCTGAAATTGTAGCCGCGCATCAGATTCACTAGTACCTCCTTCTCTATTCTGTCTATTTTTTTTTGCATTTCAAAAGCTGGTGCTGCTCATTTTGATAGTCGCCATCTATCTTTTTTTCCTTCTTATCACCATTTTATTGTCCACCGCTACTCCTGCATACCTAATGTGTGCTATATTTATTCAGCAAAAACCCATAAGATATTACGTACTTCTTGTGTACAAAAAAATGTATCATAAAGAGCGGGTTCTTGTTACACAAGCTGCCATACATATGACTTCTTAGATGCCAAGCCTTGAATAATTTTTGTTATTCTTCAGAATGTGAATGTAGCTAACTTACTCTTAGAGCAGGTAGCCAATAGTATAGAGCATACATCATCCACAGCTTCACCAGGTAAGGCTTAGCCTGCCAAGATGATATATCATAGGATAAAAAGTAAAGCTACTCCTAAGCACCGAGTTTGATATGTTGTTCGCCTAAGACTTTGAAAGGTAGATATCTTAAGGAATGATAAAAGTCCTATAAAACGGATGACAGAGGGCTCAAAAAAATAGCGACAAACTTCTTGTTTCTTCTCTCGTCTCTGTGTGTGATTTAGCGTTTATCACCATTCTGGTAAAGAGTATGCATCAGGAGAGATATCACAGCGATCCGGTAGTTTTTTTTAATCCGCAAAAGCTTCCCTGTGAGAACTTACATGAATTTACTTAAGGAGTAATGCTTCATCTTCAGTTTTTCAGCTTTTTATTAAAAGGGTTAGCGCATTTTTTTGTAATTATAGGATTGAGCGCATACAACCAGCTATTGCTGCTTTAGAAGGCTCTCTGCTATTGGCATTTTCCTCTTGCTCATTAAACAATAAAAACTACTCTTAAAAAAGTTATATAAGATGCTGCGTCTTTCTTTTTTGCTATTGCTACTATTTATCACATTCCAAACTTATGCACAAACTTCCATCGTAAGCGGTACCGTCAAGAGCTCATCGGATGATACGGAACTTCCCGGGGCCACTGTGGTTTTAGAAAAAATTTCTGATGCTACCACCCAGGGTGTAGTGACCGATATTGAAGGAAAATTCAGGCTCAAAGCAGATACCGGGAGCTACCGCTTAAAAGTTCAGTTTATTGGCTTTGTGCCACTGTCTAAACAAATTCAGGTACAGAATGGCCCTTTGAATCTAGGAGAGCTCGCACTCTCGGAAGAAACCACCACCTTACAGGAAATTGAAGTTACTGCCAAAGCTCTGGTAGGGCAGCAAAAAGGAGATACTTCTCAGTTCAATGCAGGAGCTTTCAAAACAGCTCCCGATGCCAGCGCACAGGACCTGGTAGAGAAAATGCCAGGCATCATCATGCAGGATGGCAAGATGCAGGCTCAGGGTGAAGATGTACAGCAGATTTTGATAGATGGTAAGCCCTTCTTTGGAAAAGATGTCAACGCTGCTTTGCAAAATTTACCGGCAGAAGTCATCGCCAGCGTACAGGTATACGATGAAAAGAGTGATAAAGCTATGCTCAGCGGATTTGACGACGGAGAAAGAACCCGTACCATCAACATCATTACTAAACCCAACCGCCGTAAAGGACAATTTGGTAAAACTACTGCTGGCTACGGTACCGATAAGCGTTATCTGGCAGGGGCAAGCGTCAATTTCTTTAATGAAGACCGCAGAGTTACCGTTACCGGCTTAAGCAATAATATCAATACGGTCAACTATACATCTGATCCTAATAATCAGGGGGATAGCCGTACCCAGAACGGTATCATCAATACCAATATGCTGGGCATTAATTTTATCAACTCATGGAATGAAAAAGTTGAGTTTAGTGGCAGCTACACCTTTACACACAGAAAGAATGAAGAGAACCAAACCAGGATAAGAGACTATGTACTACCCTCAGACTCAGGGCAGATATATACTGAAAACAGCGCCAGCACGACTCGCAATGCCCAGCATCAGATGAATATGCGTTTCGAGTATAATCCGGATGAAAAGAACAGAATCCTGATACGACCGTCTATCTCTCTGCAGGATAATCTCGTAGACACTTACTTTATAGGAGAAACAGATACCGACAACGGACTGCTCAACCAGACAGAAAACACTTCCAATTCAGATAACTACAATTATGATTTCAGTAACCGGATGTACTATAGCCATAAGTTTGACAAAAAAGGACGGAGTTTTAACATTCGCTTGAACACCGGCTATCATGCCAATCAGGATGATCGTTATCGCCTGGCCAACAATGTGTTTTACAACGCGGAGGAGCGTAATGAAGAGTTGAACCAGTATACTCATCTGAAAAGAAGAGGTTTTGACTGGGAAGGTAATATCTCTTATACAGAGCCCCTCAGCAAGCACAGTATGATTGAGTTTGAATACGAACTAGGCAATACCCTGAATGATTCGGACAAGCGTACCTATGATTTTGTGGAAGGAGAAGATACTTACAGTCTGCTGGACACCGCCATCAGCAACACATTTGAGAGCCGCTACCTGACACAGGAAGGAGAGTTAGGCTATCAGTACAGGACTGAGAAATTCAGGGTACAGGTAGAAGCAGAGTACCAGCATGCCAGCCTTTTGAACGATCAGCTATTTCCTCAGGATTATGAAATGGAGCGTAAGTTTGAAAGTGTACTACCCTCTGCCCGCCTTGTATACAAGTTTAACGATACTAAAAACATAGAATTCAACTATCGTACCTGGACCCGAGAGCCTTTGGTAGGGCAGTTACAGGCAGTGATTGATAACTCCAATCCCTTGCAACTCCGTACAGGTAACCCGAATCTGGATCAGTCGTACAACAACTGGATCAGAACACGCTATAAGTCCCACGACCCTGAAAGCAACAAGACATTTTATGCGGTAGTACAATCTACTTTTGTGAAAGATTACATTACCAACAGCACCTTAATAGCAGAGGAGCCTACCGAGATCGCTGAGGGTATTGTGCTGGAAGAAGGCTCGCAGTTGAGTAGTACCGTCAATGTAGATGGTTACTTTGATGTACGTTCGTATATCGGTTATGGTCAGCCGCTGGATGGCATATCTTCCAACATCCACTTCAATGGATCAGTACGTTATGCCAGAAAACCCGGCCTGATCAATAATGAAATCAATCTGGCCAATGCCAGTAGTTTTCGCTTCGGCACCTCGCTCAGCAGTAATATCAGCGAGAATGTTGACTTCCGGGTGTCTACCCGTTCCAGTTATAACATCGTAGAAAACTCTCTGAGACCTGCGCTCAACAACAACTATTTTAACCAGACTACTCGCCTACGCTACAACTGGATAATGTGGGAAGGGCTGGTATACCGTACTGACCTGAGGCATCAGTTGAATACCGGCCTTTCGGCAGGTCTGGATAACAGCTTTCTTTTGTGGAACATGAGCATTGGTAAAAAGCTCTTCAGAAATCAGTTGGGAGAGTTGAGCATCAATGTGTATGATCTGCTGAAGCAAAACAACAACATCAGACGCAACATTGAGGAGGCTTATGTGGAAGATGTACAGTCCAGGGTACTGCAACGTTATTTTATGCTGACTTTCACTTACAACCTCCGCCACTTTAGCGAAGGCACCTCTATGGATGACTATGAGAAATTGTATAGGAACTAATGTCAAGATAAGAGCTTCTTTATGATGTTTTTGAAGAGCCTTATGCAAAATATGACCAAAACTAACTTTAGTCTAGTTTCTTTTTTGATCTGGATAAGCAGAAGCGCATTCAGTCTTATCGCTGGTTTATCTTCAAGCTTACAAAGCCTTTCACTTATTGAAACCGCATCTGCTGTCAATATTCAACATCTCTTTTCAAAGAATCTATAATTGTCTTAGCCCCCTAAATAACTGGATGATTTTGAAGTAAACATTAAAATCATTAGTTAAGATTTTATTTAGATGACTGCTAACATTAAATAAGTGTACCCTTTTGAAGAAATCAGGAGGGTACCTCTTCTACTTCAATTTTCATCTTAGGATGAGATTCATTTCAGCCAGTTCTTGTCCGATTTGGTGGATGCCATCTAATATCTTCATTTGTTGCTTGGGAGAAGGTGTCTTTTTGCCTTTTGCATACTGAGAAAGCAATGAGGCATTTACCCCAATGCGTTGGGCAAGCAGATTAGCATTGATGATTTTGTACTCCTGAAAAAAGTGCTGCCAGTCTATTTCAAACTGTATGTTTGAAGCATCAGCAATATATCCTTCTTCTTCAAAATAAAAGTTTACTGCCTCAACAGAGTTACCCAACAAATCAGCTACTGACTTTCCAGTAGTATAAATTGGATAGTCCTTAGCGTAAGCGGAAAAACCTGTATTGGTTTTTTCTACTACTATCGGAATTTTTTTTCTTAGCTTTTTCATTTTAATCCGGCGTCTTTTAAGATTTTCTTTTCCGTGCGACGTCCGCTAACCCTTTACCTATCTCCTGGCTTCCATGATCAGGAAAAATGATAATACCCTCCTTTGTAGGGTGCTTCAGTTTTACATGAGAGCCTTTCTGGGATATTGGATACCAACCATTCCATGGGGGCCATCCTTCTTAAGAATTCTAAATAATTCTGAACACTTCATTCACGTAAATTTAACA
>NZ_JBBPHP010000047.1:0-50197 GCF_038039535.1 Catalinimonas locisalis
AGTTTGTAATAGGTTTCCGCTTTTACAAACAATGCTCTTTATCCTCTATTCCAAATCCTTAACTAAACGGCATTGGGCGGCCCCCGCATCTTTGTCCAACCTTCTGAAGAAATTAATCGTACCAAACGTGCGTTCCATAACCCATCTCCAAAGAATAGGCACGAAGCCTTTTGGGGTAGGGAACGGGAGGGTATTTCCACTCTACACCTAGTAAATTAGCGTAGACCCAGTCCATAAATGTGTGTTTGTAAGCTGCATCCGCTAAGATTCTTTTCATCCGGTGCAGGTATCCTTGCAAGGGAGCGACCACTCTTTCAGCCGTGGTTCCGTCAGCTTGGTTAGCGGCATGGACTACCCCACCCCACACTAAGCCGAGAGTGTCGGTCAGGACATGTCGTTTACGTCCGTTGATATATTTTGGTCATCCACTCCTAAGTTCTTGTTGAACAAAAGGGGCGGCTTTGACCTACTGATTATCAACGGAGAGTAGGCTAGGTGTTTCTTCTTTTCCTTGCCGCTTTCTTTCCTGACGATTCAGGTGAGCATTCAACTTCTCCAATGTACCATTGAGCGTCCATCGCTTAAAATAGTAGTACACCCAGGCATACGGTGGATAGCTTTCTGGCAGATTGCGCCATTTTCTTCCCAAGTGTAAATACCACAAGATGGCGTCTAAAATATCCCGTAAATCGTACGGCGGCTGCCGCTTTCGCTTCTATTGGATAGGCAAATATTCTTTCATAATTTCCCATTGTGGATCTGCCAGTCTTATGTATTGTGTTTGCATAAACTTTTGAGTTGTGGTGAACCTAAAGTTTATGCGCCGATCCGCTTTTTCAAAATTTAACAAGCTCTGACACTTGAGCAATAAGCGCATTTGAGTTGAATGGTTATTTCGCACATAACTACCTCACAATGCATTCATTTCTTTTTATTCATTATCATACACTCTTTACGACTACCTAGTTTTTAAGCAGTATTAAATATCACCAAGTACGGGTTTTAAGCAACTCCTGTATTTCCTCTCGGGAAACAGGAAGCTCATCTATATGGGCTTCTAACCATTGCGAAAAATCATTCTCGATCTCATCGCTCCAGCGAGCGTCTATCTGGCCGGGAGTATATTTACCTTCCCGTAGTCGCTGATGTCCAAACTGATCTCTCAGGATCACCAATTCTCCCGTTTTGACTACCTTCTCAGCCAAGTGCGGCGGAATGAAGATCACGCCGTCCAGTTTACCTAATACTACATCGCCGGGTATTACGGTCGCTGGGCCAATACGAATTGGTACATTAATACCAGTTAGCATCATCTGCTGCTGATAAGACGGGTGAGTACCCCTGATAAAAGAAGTGAAGCCCTCAATTTTAGCCAGGCCATCCAAGTCGCGGACAGTTCCATTAAGTACCACTCCATTTCCAGATTTAGCGGCAATTGCCGTGCCCAGGTTATCCCCAATAATGGGCCCATCTAATATTTTAGCATAAGAATCAGCCACATATACATCACCCTGTTCCAGCATGTCAATAGGCCAGGAGACCATATCCCCAATACGTCCTTCTTCTGCCCCTTTCTTTTCCAGTTGCGCTCTTACTTCTGGCCTTATTGGCATATACTGAGCGGTCAATACCCGACCTACCAGTACATCACCGGGATGGATATTCTGCCACCCATATTCGTACTGGTGAGTATACCCTTCTCCTCTCAGTACCGACCACGCCTGCTCCACCGAGATATTTTTCATTCTTTCCAGTATACCATCTGAAACTCTGGGACGGCCATCGGGGAACCTTTCACCCTCCCAGTTAGGTGTAAGAGCAATCATTTCCTCACGGCTCATGGTGAGTTGCTGGGCACAAGCAAACTCTAAAGTGAAAAAGAAGAAAAGTAGAAAATAGGTTTGTGGTCTGTATTTCATGTCAGTAAAAAATTTGGTAGTTTCAGTAGACCTGTATTTTATGATCAGGCATCAATTAAAAATAAATATACTTGAGCAACAACCTAATTCATACCTATGAAGCGAAGAAAATTTTTGAGAAATGCTGCATTGGCGGGTATTTCTCCTCTGGCACTCTCTAAGAAAAAACCGCCGTCTACTATCAAATCAGAGAGCATCATTCCTCATCCATTGTCAGCAATAAGCCGGGAAGAGATCTTTATAACAGATGTTAAAATCACTCCACTTTCCTATGTGCACCCTGAAGGAACACTTTGGGAAGTGGGAGATTACATGGTCTGGAAAACTGACGCATGTCTTGTAGAAGTATATACTGATCAGGGAATAGTCGGAATTGGGGAAGGTAGTCCTTATAGCGAGCCGGACAAAATAAAAGCCTACATTGATAGCAAGATTACGCCTTTCATAAAAGGTAAAAATCCTTTCGACATGGACTTCTTTACTGCTGGTGGTCCACATCAGGATTACCTGGCCAGGGCAGCCTATGCCGGCATCAACAATGCCTGCTGGGATATCATTGGTAAAGCCAAAGGACAACCCGTTTACAAGCTATTGGCACAGGATTTTGAGCCTCCCGGCCGGATGAAAATATATGCCAGTGGTGGCGTTAACCATGCATGGTATCGCAACGGCGAACAGGAGTTGATAGAAGAAGCACTACGCTATAAGGAAGAAGGCTATGATGCTTTTAAGTTAAGAAATGGCACCAGTTGGGAATTCAGCGGTATGACATTGGAAAAGCATATTGATGTGCTACGTAAACTGAAAGAAGCAGTCGGGCCGGATTTTAAGCTGATGCTGGAAAAGCATTCCCATTCGCTGGAAGCTATTGTACACCAACTGGCTCCGGCTTTGGAAGACCTGAAGTTTTATTGGTTTGAAGAACCTATGAACCAGTGGGAAGAAGGAGCCGTAGAACGCCACCTTCAGATTAAAGAGGCAATGCCCTCTGTGATGATTTCTGGTGGAGAACGTTTTACCAACCGGCTGCAGTTGATGGAGTGGATCAATAGCGGTGCTTATGATATCATACAATCTGACTGTAATTTTACTGGTATCAGTGAAGGATGGCATATTGCACAAATGGCCAATCTTTATGGACGGCTTCAGTGTCCTCACAACTGGCACGGCGGACTCACTACCATGGCTAATTTGCACTTCGTAGCTGGCGTGCCCAACGGACATATGTGCGAACTGAACCAGACTTTCAATCCGCTAAAAGACGAAATTTTCAAGGAACCGCTTGTCGTCGTAAATGGCTATATGAAGCTCCCCGATAAGCCGGGATTTGGTACGGAAATCATTGAGGACGTAGACAAAAAATTTCCTTTTGTAAGTGGAAAATACCTAAAACCCAATCCCAGATTAACAAAAAATTAAGTAAGGAATTGCTTGGTGCTGTTTTGCTAAAACAGTATTACTATATGCAAAAAATAATGAATTATAATAATGATAGAATGCATACCTTATTATAATATCAAAAAACCATTCATATATAACGTTAATATTATGAGATTTTCATTCATTTGAAAAATGAATGAATGGTTTGCTTTATGCTGAGACGTGCTTTTAACAACAACCAAATATATTTACTATGCACAAAAGTTCACAATCCAAATTACTTTTGGTATGCTGGTTATTGCTCATGTTCAGCAGCTTACCTCAGGCCTGGTCTCAGGTCAGAACGATCAACGGTACCATCACCGATCAAAGTAATGGTTCACCACTTCCCGGAGTCAACATTCTTGTAAAAGGTACTACCAACGGTACAATTACCGATATAGAGGGGAAATTCAGTCTTTCGGTACAGTCTGACAATCCTGTTCTGATTGTGAGTTCTATCGGTTACCTGTCGCAGGAGATAGAGGTAGACAACCGTAACCAGATCGATGTACAACTCACTGAAGACGTTGCTTCACTGGAAGAAGTGGTGGTAGTTGGCTACGGTACCCAGAAGAAAAGTAACATTACTGGTGCCATTGCCTCGGTCTCGGGCGAAGACCTGGAGAAAGTACAGGTAGCTAGTTTTGACCAGGCCATTCAGGGGCTGGCGGCTGGCGTTTATGTGACATCCAACAGCGGTCAGCCCGGAGGGGGGATTAGCGTACGTATCCGGGGTATAGGTGCGATCAACAACAGTAACCCTTTGTATGTAATTGATGGCGTGATTGTTGGCGCAGGCAATAGCGAAACCACTAATCCGCTAGCCTCATTAAACCCTAATGATATTGAGTCAGTTGAGGTGCTCAAAGATGCGGCTTCTGCCGCGATCTATGGAGCAAGGGCTGCCAATGGTGTTGTGCTGATCACTACCAAGCGGGGTAGCACCGGACAGCCTACTCTCAGCTATAATGGCTACTACGGCCTACAGGTACCCACCACCAACCTGCCTCGTCCCCTGAACGCACAGGAATTTGCCGAAAATATGAACCAGGCATTCACCGCAGCAGGTCAGGACGCCCCTTTTGACAACCCTGCCGCCCTGGGCGAGGGAACCAACTGGAAAGATGTACTGATGCGCAATGGTAACATACAGGACCACCAGCTCTCACTTTCCGGCGGCAACGAGAAACATAACTATTTTGTCTCAGCCAACTATTTCAATAATCAGGGGATCATGATAGAAACTTTTCATGAGCGGATGTCTTTCCGGGTCAACACAGATAATCAGCTGAGTGATAAATGGTCGGTAGGAAATAGCTTGGCATTCAGCCGTACATCGCGCTATGATAATGGCTCAGGCAACCGTACTTTTATTCATGGTTCTTTCACAGAAATCTACCAGATGCTACCCACTCAGCCGGTGTACAATGATGATGGTACTTTTGCCGGACCCACCGATACACGCCTGGAAAGAAGAAGAAATGCCGCCTCCCGTGAATTACTTCCGGAGAGAGACAATGTGGAAAACCGGCTACTGGGTAACCTCTACGTAAATTTTGAACCTATCAAAGGTCTTACTTTTCGTACCAGTTTCTCAACAGATATTGTCGGACGCAATACTTATTTCTTTGAACCGCCTTATCATGAAGGACTGTTGGAGGACCTGTACTCCAATGTAAACCGATCAGCTGTTAACTCTACCTTTTGGCTCTGGGAAAATTTTGCTACTTATCAAAAGGCACTGGGCCAACACAATTTCTCTCTCATGGTGGGTACTTCAGCCCAGAATTTTGATATCAGGTCCATATCTGCCAATGCGGAATATGATTCTGATGCATTTACCGAAGTAACCAACAGTGCGCTGATTAATAATTCCACTACCTCCTTTACCGAAGAATCACTGGCTTCTGTGTTTGGTCGTTTAACCTACAATTTTGACGAGCGCTACCTCTTAACCGCCAACGTCCGGCGAGATGGTTCTTCAAAATTTGGTCCCAATAATAAATTTGGTGTCTTTCCTTCCTTTTCTGCCGGATGGAGAATCTCTGAAGAAAACTTTTTTGACTCGCAGCTTGTCAATGATCTCAAGCTCCGGGGTGGTTGGGGACAGGTAGGTTCTGATGCCATCGGAAATTTCAAATACCTGGCAGCGCTTAATACCGGGTTTAATTATCCTTTTGGTAATCAGACCGGATCTTCCAGCCTAGGTGCTGCACTGCTAGAGTTGGGAAACCCAAATATACAATGGGAAACCGCTACTGAGTGGAGTATTGGTGCGGATGTGGGGCTACTGGACAACCGACTTACCTTCACTGCCGACTATTTTGAAAAAACACGTACCGATATGTTGCTCACCTTGCCGCTGGCCGGAATTTCCGGACTCACCCAGACCGTAGATAATGTGGGTGAACTACTCAACAAAGGATTTGAATTCAGCACCAATTACCGCAAAGCAACCGGCAAATTTACTTATGACATTGGACTTAACTTCACTACTTTCTACAATGAAGTCGTAGATATTGACATCTTGAATGAAATCGTAGCTTCTACTTATTCAGGTTCGGGTGCTGTGGCCCTGATCAGAGTGGGGCAACCTCTGGGCGTATTCTATGGCTTGGTGACTGAAGGACTATTCCAGACACCAGAAGAAGTACGGCAGGCCAACGCAGTGGATGGAGACGAAAGCACACCATTTCAGCTGTCAGACACTGCTCCCGGTGATTTCAGGTACCGAGATCTGAATGGTGATGGCCGTATCACCGGTGACGACCGCCAGATTATCGGCAGCCCGGTACCTGATTTTTCTTATGGAATCAACGGTAGTCTGCAATACGGTAATTTTGACCTTAACTTCCAACTTTTTGGTGTGCAAGGTAATGAAATACTCAACCTGGGCAGGTCAATTCGGGAGTCTTCCGGTAGGGCCTTCAACAAAAGCAGTACCGTGGTCAACGCCTGGAATGGCCCGGGAAGCAGTAATTCTATCCCCCGACCAATAGTCACCGACCCTAACCAGAATGTAAGAGTGGGAACTCACCTTGTGGAAGATGGCTCTTTTCTTCGCTTAAGAAATCTTCAGTTGGGCTACAATCTGTCACCTGAGTTACTATCCAGCTTGGGGATTACCAGGCTCAGGGCCTATATCGCCGGGCAAAATCTGCTGACCTTCACTAATTACAGCGGCAATGACCCTGAAATTGGCTTTGACGGTAATAATACTGCTGCTAATGGCCTGGACCAGGATCTGTATCCACAGGCAAGAACATATACAATAGGTGTAAACGTAAGCTTTTAAGCATTAACTTTAAAAACTATGCAATACCTGAAAAATTCAGTTTGTATTTCACTACTACTCCTCATGATAGCCTGTAGCGAAGACTTTGTGACCAAAGAATACCAGAATGGTGTGGTAGACGAGAACTTTTTCCAGAATGCCCAGGACGCTGAACAGGCACTTACTGCAGTGTATGATATTGTAGGACAGAAAGGCTATTACCGGGATGCTATATTTCCGCTCGGTGAGTCTTCCTCTGACAACATAGACGAACAGACCGGCGACAATGGCGACTTTGGCTTTCATTATAAAGCCATCAGTGACTACCGCTGGGTACCCGATAACCCCTTTTTTACAGCTCGCTGGTACGACTCATACCGGGGTATCTTTAGGGCCAACATTTTATTGGAAAAGCTACCTGAAATTGACATGGATGATGCCATTAAGCGCCAGTTTGCAGCTGAGGCAAAGTTTCTGAGGGGGCTTTTCTACTTTACGCTGATCATCTCCTACGGTGATGTTCCTCTGATAACTGAAGTACTTACCCGCGATGAGTATAGTAATCTTTCAAGATCTGATCAGGCACTGGTCTATGCGCAGGTAGAGCAGGACCTCATTGAAGCTGCCGATGTCCTGCCCGTAGATGCGACAGAACTGGGCAGAGCTACCCGGGGCTCGGCTTTAGGCCTACTGAGCAGGGTATACCTCTACCAGCAAAAGTGGCAGGAAACAGTTGATGCCAGTGAGGAAGTGATCAACCTGAACCAGTATAATCTGATAGAAGACTACGGCAGCATGTTCAATGGCCACAACGAAAATAGCGAAGAGTCTATCTTTGAAATGCAGTCAGTAGCCAGAGCACCAAGTTTCTGGAGCGGACAGTCTGAAAATCTTTACAGTGTAATGTGGAGTCCAATGATTGGCTGGGCCAACTGGTTTACGCCGAGTGTTGACCTCATTGAATCCTTTGAAGAAAATGATATGAGACGTAAAGCTTCACTGCTTTTGGTGGGTGCCAATGATTCTATAGACCTCAACGGAGACGGTGTTCTGGACCCTTTTCCGGCACCTGAGCTAGGTTCCAATACTGTGTTCTTTACGGATTCTAACGTTCGTAAATTTCTTCCGGAAGGCCAACCCCTGAATGATGTCAACAATTTTGATATTAATTTCCCCATCATTCGCTATGCTGAAGTATTACTCAACTACGCTGAGGCACTAAATGAACTGGGAGAGTCATCAGATGCACTCGTGCCACTTAATGAGGTGAGGGCCAGGGCCAGTTTGCCAGCTATCAGTATCAGTGAACAGGGAGCATTGCGTGAAATAATCTATCATGAGCGTAGGATAGAACTAGTATTTGAGGGACACCGTTTCTTTGACCTCAAGCGTCAGGGACGTGCTCAGGAAGTATTGGGACCACTGGGCTGGCAAACAGGCCAACATGAATACTTCCCTATACCCCAGGAAGAACTTGACCTGAATCCCAATTTAACTCAGTACCCTGAATAAAACTAAACTGATGTATCTATCAGACGTTTTATTAGTAGATATAGATGCCAGGAAAAGCCTTCAGCTTTTCCTGGCTGTTTTTCTTTTTCTCAATTTTTCCTGTAAGCCTGCTCAGGAGGATACCCCAACTTCTATTCCTACCCTTTTCAGAGCTTTAAGCCCCACAAACACAGGAATTGATTTTGCCAACCTGATTCGTGAAAACGAACGTACAAATTTCCTTACTTATCCCTACATGTATAATGGAGGAGGGGTGGCAGTGGGCGATCTGGACAATGACGGGTTACCGGATATCTATTTTACTGGAAATATGGAAGGCGATAGGCTGTACCACAATCAGGGATCATTAAAGTTCAAAGATATCACCCGGCAGGCGGGAATTCTCAGCCAGAACCTCTGGACAACGGGTGTTACCATGGCAGATGTGAACGATGACGGCCTGCTGGATATTTATGTTTGCCGCTCTGGCGACAGAGGTTTTCGGAATAACCTGCTGTACATCAATCAGGGAGACATGAAATTTAAAGAAGAAGCCCGCAACTGGGGCATCAACGACAATGGCTATAGTACTCAGGCTACTTTTTTTGACTACGACCTGGATGGAGATCTGGACCTTTACCTGGTCAATCACTCCATTCGCTTTAATTTTAATCAGGAGGAAATTTTTAAAAATAAATTCAGTCCACTACCCGAAGAATCCGATCAGTTGTTCCGCAATGAAGGGGATCATTTTACCAACGTAAGCCAGGAAGCCGGTATCCAGCATTTTGCCTTTGGTCTCAGTGCCACAGCTGCCGACCTGAATAGCGATGGTTATCCTGACATCTATGCAGGCAGTGACTTTTTTGAACCGGACTTTTTGTATATCAATCAACAGGACGGCACTTTTCGGGACGTGCTACCACAGAGCACCCGGCATATTTCTTTTTCCAGCATGGGCGCCGATATTGCCGACTACAACAATGACGGTCTTCCTGATATTTTTGTCGCCGACATGCGGGCGGCGGATCACTACCGTTACCAGGCGAATATGGTGGGCATGAACCGGCATAAATTCTCCAGGATGCTGGCTGAAGACTATCACTACCAGTACATGCAAAATACTTTGCAACTTCATCAGGGATACGATGTACAAGGTCTACCGCTTTTCAGTGAAGTAGGACAACTGGCTGGAGTCAGCAGCACTGACTGGAGTTGGTCTGCTTTATTTTTTGATATGGATAATGACGGCTGGAAGGACCTGTTCGTTTCCAATGGTATTGCTCGTGACATTCAGAACAAAGACGCCTGGACCAGGATTAACGAAAGCCGACAGAAACGACCCGCTTTCTCTGAAATGCTGAGTTTTTTTCCAGAAGCCCCTCTACATAACTATACCTACCACAATGCCGGTGACCTGAGCTTTGAAGATGTGTCCTCATCTTTCGGTATAGATTATCAGGGTGCTAGCAATGGTGTAGCCTATGCTGATTTGGATAATGACGGTGATCTGGATCTTGTGATGAATAATCTTAATGCCCAGGCCTCAGTTTATGAGAACGTGGCTGGCCAGCAAACCAACAAGCATTTCCTGCAAATTAGATTCAGAGGTAGAGAGGACAATCATTTTGGCTTAGGAGCCAGGGTTAATATCAGGTACCAGGATCAGCAACAGTATCAGGAACTCAGCCTGAGCCGTGGATTCCAATCTTCCGTTCCGCCAATTTTACACTTTGGTACCGACAGCCTTAAGCAGGTTGATGAAGTAGAAGTTTTTTGGCCCAACGGTAAGCAGCAAACTCTAAAGAATGTGACAACCGATCAGTTACTTCTTATTGATCAGAAAGATGCTAAGATGCCAGACAAAGATAATAAAAGTCCGGTAAGTCAAGCACGCTTACAGCAGTTGGACCTGGTAGAGATCCTACATCAGGAAGAAGCGTTTGATGATTTTGCGAGGGAACCACTCCTATCCTATAAGTTGTCTTCTAACGGCCCGGTCATCGCGATAGCCGATGTGAATAATGATCGGTTGGAGGACTTTTACTTCGGAGGAAGTAAGGGCTTTTCGGGTAAACTTTATTTACAAAACTCCGATGGAACATTTAGTTCCAGAGAACAAGCGGTCTGGAAAGTTGATCGGGTCAATGAAGATACTGATGCGCTATTTTTTGATGCCGACCAGGACGGCGATATGGATCTCTATGTTGCCAGCGGCAGTAATGAGTTTGAAACGGCTTCACCCCATCTAAAAGACAGGCTTTACCTCAACGACGGCAAAGGTAATTTCTCTTCTGCTAAACTTCCTGATTTACCTCAGAACAATTCCTGTATCGCATCGGCGGACTTTGATCAAGATGGCGACCTGGATCTTTTTGTCGGCGGTGCCTCAGTTCCGGGAGCTTATCCTCAGGCAGAAAACGCTTATCTGCTTATCAATGAAGGAGGCATATTTAGTCAACAAGAATTAGGAATTAAAGGCCTGATCACCGATGCCGTGTGGGCAGATATTGACCAAGATAAGGATGAAGACCTGCTAATTATAGGCCACTGGATGACTCCATTGTTATTGGAAAACCAGAATGGCAGTTTACAGCCTGCCCGTGATCTTGATTTTGTTGATTACGCACAAAAGCTCAGTATGTCAGGCTTGTGGAATAGCATACTGGCTCAGGATGTTGATCAGGACGGAAAAATAGATTTGGTGCTTGGCAATGAGGGTTTGAACAGTCCCTACTCAGCCTCCAGTTCTCATCCCCTGGAGATGATGGCTGCTGACTTTGATAATAATGGCTCGCTGGATGCTCTGATGGCTTACTATCAAGACGATAATTCATATCCGGTACAAGGAAGAGATAAAATACTTAGGCGTGTTCCTTCCTGGCAGCGCAAATTTCCGGATTACCACAGCTTTGCCAGCATGACCATGGAACAGATTCTGGCGGATGAAACCAGTGACAGCTTACTCCACCTGGAGGTCAACCAATTAGCCTCCTGTATTCTTTTCAACGAGGGAAACGGAACATTCAACTTGCAGCTTCTTCCTACCCAAGCACAGATTTCAGCAGTGCAGGCAATTAATGCTGCTGATTTGAATCAGGATGGATTTGATGATCTGATTCTGGCAGGTAACCATCACGACCGGGAGGTTGAGACCTCTAGGAATGATGCGGGGATCGGCCTGATACTGCTCTCTACAGGCAAACGAGGTTTTCGCCCTCTTTCGCTATCGGAAAGTGGATTTCTGGCCCATGGAGAGGTTAGGGATATGGAATTGCTGAAAACCGCCGGAAATTCCACTCTACTGCTGGTAGGCAGAAATCAGGATAGTCTGAAGGTATACAGGCTGCCCGCCATGGCAGAGAAACAAGCCTGGGTAGAATAGAATCAGTTGGATAAATTGGGATTGGTAATTGCCCAGCTTCCCTCAAGATAAGGAAACTTACGGGCTACATCATCAATCAGTTCCATGCCGTAACCAGGACGGTCAGGCACGTCCAGATAGCCATTCCTTACCACCAGCGGTTCTTTGAAAATTTCTTCCTTGAAAGGATTGTAGGTCTGGTTCAACTCTAAAATCAGGCGATTGGGAATCGCTGCGACCAGATGGGCGTTGGCCATGGTGGTAAGGCCACCGTGCCAGTTGTGAGGGACGCAGTATTTGTTCTTTAAATTCGCCATATGAGCGATGTACCAGCCTTCGGTAAGCCCGGTTTGGTTCACATCATTCTGCACAATGTCAAAAGCATCCCGGTCTATATACTCTTTGAACTGCATGCGGGTATTGAAATTTTCCCCACCGGAAATCATTACAGTAGGTAGTCTTTCCTTAATTTTCAGATGATTATCCACTGAATCCGGTTGGTTTTGACTCAGGGGCTCTTCCAGCCAAAAAATATCATATTCTTCCAGTGCCGGTGCCATAGCCAGATTCTGCTCCAGGTTAAGTCGCATGTTGTGTTCCTGCATCAGGTCAAAGTCATCGCCTACCTCCTGCCGGAGCTTAGCGATCAGCGGCACAAAATCATCTACCGTGATACCATCAGCTTCCCAGTCTGTGCCCAGGCGATACTTGAAGGCGGTGTAGCCTTTCTCCTTATGCATCAGAGCCTCCTCAATGAGTTGATTAGGGTTGTCGTACCAGGCAAATTGAACCCCGCCGCTGGCGTACATGCGAATATGGGTATCTGTGTCGCCTTCTCCGGCCAGCAATTGATACACCGGCTTATTTTTTACTTTGCCAATGATGTCCCAGAGGGCGACATCTACGCCAGCCCAGGCTGCTTCACTGCTGGCGGTAAGTAATTCTACGTCAAAAGGATTTTTCCCCATCAAATTGGGGCGAATGATCTCTTCAACATACTTCTTCATACGCTCCATACCCCGGTAAGGACTGGATTCACCGATACCCACTATCCCCTGATCGGTAAAGATTTCTACCAGGAAGGCATCGGTTTTGGGTACCAGGAATGTAGAGCTTACCCACTGCTGATCATTGGGGAGTTTGAAGGAAAGCAGCGTAGCTTTAACATCCGTAATTTTGACATCTTCACGGCTAATTCCCTCCAGCGGGCTGTATCTAGCTGTTCGGGGTACGTTTGATTGCCGAATTCTAGCTGGAAGCATACCAGCTCCAGCCGCCAGTGCAGACTTTTTTAGGAAATCTCTACGGTTGTTGGTGTACATGAGAAAATAGTTTAGGTATTGTAAATTCAGTTTTTGAATGACTCAAATTTTTACCTGCCTGACAGTAGCCTTGAACCTTTGGTCTTATCTTTTTTGTCTTTGCCAGTGCTGGACGTGCAGCTCCTCTACTTCACCTAACCAAACTTCCGTACGTCAAGGATGCACGTTGATGGTAACAGGTATTTCATACTTACGGCATAAGTCTAACAGTTCGCCCATATTGAAAGTCATCAGTTCGGTGCCTTTCCTTCCTCAGCGACGGTAAAGACTCTGATCGGAGTACCATGTAGATACTGAAGTATGAAAGTCAGGATTATTGAGCAACTCGGGATTTCGCGGGTCTTTGAAAATGGTGAAATACAAATGTACAGTATTGTTATACTCAATCCGTGATTGGGTCAACTCTTGGTAAAAAGACTTTCTCTCCTGCGAATGAGTGATCTCATAGTGCTATAGTTTAGGTGAAAGATTAAGCAGCAGTGAAAAAATACAAAAATTAGCTGTTTAAAAATCACTGGCATTTTCTGATTTATAGTAATTTAGATTTTTTTTTGAAAATTAAATTCTAATCTTTTTGCAACTCCCTCCATTTTTTTGACAATTAGCAGAAATTGCCTTCAATCTCATTACGTTTTTCCACTTTTTCCATTAATTTATTGAGATACACAACCCTAAGTAATACCCGTGTTTACTTATCAGTCAAAATTGCTTACCGTACTAATTACAGCACCTATTTTTGGTGCTTGTCAGTATCGCTATGAGCCTGGTTTCAGACAAATACCCCTGAGTGAACATAGCATTCAATTTATCTACCAATTGCGCCCCACCGACTCAGCCAATATCTTCAACTTTAACTATTTCTATAATCATGGAGAGGTAGGCATTGGGGATTTCAATGGCAACAGTCTGCCGAACATTTACATTGGAGGTAAGATGGTTTCCAGCAGATTGTATCTAAACCTAGGAGGTTTTAGGTTTGAGGATATTATGCTCCTTTCAGAAAGTGGTACCGATCGCTGGCTCACCAGAATTTCTTCCGTAGTGGATATCAACCACGACCATTTAACTGATCTCTGTTTGGGAATTTCAGGATTAGAACAAGCAAAAAGAGGGAATCTGCAATTTGTCAATCAGGGGAATAATACCATAGGCATTCCTGAGTTTAAAAAGATTGCGGTTGACTACGACGGATACATCCCCCATGCTGTTTTTTTTGATTTTGACCGGGATCAGGACATTGATATTTATTTGTTAAACGCTGCCAATACTGAGTTTTATGAAAAGCAGATTAATAAAATCCACACCGACCAACAAACCCTGACCAGTAATAAATTATTTAAAAATAGGGGTATTGGTAAGGATGGTCATCCGGTTTTTAAGGACATCTCAGGAGATGCAGGAATTACCGAAGCAGGATTTGGGCTGGATATAAACTACCATGACTTCATCGGGGTTTTTTTTCCTGATATAAATGTATCCGACGATTATCTCTCCTATGATCTGCTTAATATCAACATCAACCAGCAGGATGGTACTTTCAGCGATGAGGCAGATCACGGAGGAGAATGGCTTAACCTTACAGAAATGGTGGGTACTCCCAAGTTGACTATCACCAATTAATCTATATTGGAGGAGACTCCTGATTATATAAATGTGGAGGAAGGATAATTCTATCAGGACCCTGGAATTTTGATGAAATAGACTTTCAGAAAATTCTCTAGGGTTCCATCGGACTTACTGAAGAATAAAACATCAAAAGCAACAAGCTAAAAACCATCATGAGAAACATTTTTATCATTTCGCTGCTACTCTTCAACTTTTCTACGACCTTACTTCACGGCCAAACAAAAGATAGTTACACAGATTTTCTGAATGAGTTAACTAGCATCAAAGCCACCCAGGTGAAAGCACCACCGGAATGGGCCATCGTTCAGCGGCAGCTTATCCGAACAATGGAAGAGGCGGCCCCCTTCTTTGTAGCTCGCTTCATGCGGGAGGATGGTAGCATTTACGGAGAGGGACCATATGACGATGTATATGAGATGTTCTACAACTGGCCGGAGTTTTATACCATAGGAGCTGATAAGTACCTCTATGAAAAATCCCTGCTGGCCTACAATGCCATCACCCGCACCAATACAACTTTTTACCGGGACTCCATCAATTACCATCACCGCCTGCACAAAGAATTTCCTCGTCACGATGATTTTTTTCATATCAGCGAGGGTATGACACTGTTCTATAACCTTGGGCTGGCAGCTCCCCAACTACCGGCTAATGTCCGCCGCGCCAGGAGGTTTGCAGGTTTTTATCTCAACGAAGATCCGGAAGCTCCTAACTTTGACCCGGAGCATACCCTGGTCAAATCTATTTTTACCGGTAGCGAAGGCCCACTGGCTTCCTCCAGTGCGGTATATAATCTGCGTTACGGACACGCTTCACTTTACCCCGTTGAGCCTAACCTGGAGCCCGAATGGAACGAAAATCCACAGAGGGCGGAGGAAGTTCAAACTCTTTACGATCAGGTCGTTACCCGCACAGATGTACCGGTCAACCTGGGGATTACTGGACTGATTACTAATGCATACCTCTACACCGGAGAAGAAAAGTACAAGCAGTGGGTGCTGGACTATGTGGATACCTGGATGCAGCGTATTGAAGAAAATGATGGTCTGCTGCCGGATAACATCGGCCTGAGCGGAAAAATAGGTGAATATCGTAATGGGCAATGGTGGGGCGGGTTGTATGGTTGGTACGCCCGCTATGGTCTGATGATGATGTTTGCTGCTATGTCCAACGCCAGCGAATGCGCTTACCTTCTCTCGGGAGATCCAAAGTACCTGGACCTGCTTCGTTCACAAATTAAGGGGCTGATGAACCGGGCTCAGTATACTGAAGAGGGACAAATGCTGGTTCCTTTCCGCATGAAAAAAGAAGGCTGGTACAGCTATCGCCCTATGATGGCGAGAGACCTGACCCACCTCTGGCATGCCTCCTTGGCTGAAGAAGACTGGCAGATGGTAGAGAAGCTGCTAAAAGGCAGCAAATACCGTCCGCTGTCTGATGAAGGTATGTGGGGGCAGAATACTTTAGTAGAATTAGATAATAAAACCTGGGAAAAAGGAGAAGCTTTTGATCCTGCTCAGGAAATGAGCATCGGTGATCGCTCTTTGGGCAAAAGTGAATACGCCCGGCTGATGTACTACGCTGGCAAGAATCCTGACTGGCCGGTAGAAGCGCTCAAAGCGGATTTACAGGAGGTCATACGTAGGGTAGACTTCATGCATAAAGATGAACGAGACCCAGTCATGATTGAGGGAGATGATCTGCATCCTAACAATCCGATACTGACCAAAGCGTTGGTACAAACTACCATGGGCGCTCCGCAAAGTATCTACTTCGGTGGACTCCTGAGAGCTAGCGTGCGCTACTTTGATGCTGAGGCAAAACGTCCAGGTCTTCCTCCGGACGTAGCGGCACTGGTTAGCGATATTTCAGCTGAAATGCTCACAGTAGAAGTAGTCAACCTCAGTATGACCGAAAGTAAGTCCCTGCTGGTGCAGGCTGGAGCTTTTGGAGAACATAGTTTTGAAAAGGCGAGCTTTATGACAGATTATGGAGAGGAAAGCAGCAATCAAACTACCACCATTGACGGTCGGTATTTTCTTCTGGAACTTCCTCCCTCAGCGTCCATTGTGCTAAATCTGGTGCATGAGCGATATGTGAATCAGCCGACTTACGCATTTCCTTGGCAGCATAAGTAGTTATTCATTTTTTCGTCATAACATCCTAAACCCTTCATTCCATGAATGATAATCAACAATATAGGAGTTCAGCCTGCTTGTCTTGCTGATTTTCCTCAACACTTTCTGTACGCAACAGAAAATGAGTTTTATGTGGTAACCGATGGTAATGACCAAAATCCGGGTACGAAGGAACAGCTCTTGAGAAATCCAGGTAGGACGAAACATGATTCTCGGACAAGACCAATTGCAAGTATTTGAAAATGCTGAAAATCAAAATTTTAGTGTTCAGCCCTATTCATTTGTTTACGACAGCCTCCCTGGTTTTGAGGAAATACCTTATCATGAGATTGGTTTGTACGTAGACAAGTACCGCACAGCAATAGAGTAGGCTTTAAATGTTTGGCTTTTTGCGCAGGAAGAGAAAGGTATCGGTAATAAATAGGTTGGTAGGCAGATCAGGCTGATCGGAACGAAAAACAAAATACAGATTCTGCTGGGTAGAGGTATCCTGGATGGGCACCTCTATTTCGTGCCATTCCGTATTTTCTTCAATGGCTTGTACGCCTACTATTTCTCCCTGAGCTTCGTTAAGCCTTACTTCCAGAGTACCACTGATCATTGCCCTGAGGCGGACACTAATATGGCTGATATGTCGGAGGTCAATATGCCGATACATGAGGTAGCCTCCATTTTCCTGTACAAGTGAATTTCCGTTTACCCGCAACGCTACTCCCTGCCAGTAGTCGGCCGAGGAGGCGCTAAGCCTTGGCGGGATGAATGTATATTTGTTGGTTCTGGTGACAGGCCCTATTTCCTTACTCCCTTTATCCCGGTAGCTTATCTCTAAGAGATAAACGCCGGATGCATCTGTTTTACCCTGATCAAAATGCAATATGCCGGAGGTCTTTTTCTCTTCTGTAACCGGCTGATCAGCCAGAGAAAGAATATAGATAACCATTTTTTGAACTTCTGCTTCTTCAATAAACTGATGCGCGGGCATAGCTCTGCCCATGTTCCAGTTGCCCTGCCCTCCCTGGGTGATTTTCTGCATAAGCATAGCATTTTTATCCTGCCCTCGGTATCGCCGGGCTACTTCGGTGTAAGATGGCCCTAAAGAACGAGTTTCCAGGCTGTGACAGGCCACGCAACCGTTCTCCTGCACCAGCAGTTTACCGTCCTGTAGATCATGCATATTGTCTGTGCCACCTTTACCGCTGCCTATAGGCTGGTAAGAAAAAAGAACCCTTACATCCTCCTCAGCGATCTGTGACCCTGACAAACTGCCATCTTCCTGATCTTTTACCTCTATGGAATAGGATAAGCTATCCCAGTAAAAGGCACGGTTTTCAGTGGTGTTAAAAAATATCTGTGGGGGTGCATTGCCAGCCATGATCGTAATAGTTTTTTCTGCTACTCCCCCCTGCTCATCGGTTACCAGCAGCCTGACCGGATGCTCTCCCGGCTCTTCAAACTTATAGCGGATATCCTTACCTGACAGACGCTTACCTTCTATTTCCCAACTGTACTCCAGTGAGTCCTGATCATAATCGTATGATTCTTTTGCAGAAAGACTGAGTTGTAAAGGCACTGCACCTTCTGTCTGGCTGGTGGTGATCTGGGCTACCGGCTTTCGGTTTCCCCTGGCATAGGATATCCTGACCACTTTGGCATCCAGATTTCTGGCATAGCTCTGCGATCCGTAATCCAGTACATAAAGGGCACCCTCAGGTCCTAGTCGCATATCAGTAGGATGCGCAAAGTGAAGCGTGTCTATCAGGGGCTCTACCTGTTCAACTTCTTCATTTTCATTCAGGCTGGCTGTTTTCACCCACCCTCGTACCCAATCATAAAAGATCAGTTTTCCGTCAAAATAATCAGGAAGCTTCTGATCCGAAAAAGGATACTGATCACTTCTAAATACTGGCCCTACCATGATATTCATACCTCCCTGTCCCATTTCAGGAAACTCCTTGGTTGGCTGCCGAGGATACCAGAGGATAGCCGGATGAGCCGGAGGTAAGTCTTTCAACCCACTATTATTAGGAGAATCATTCACCGGAACAGCAGGATTAAAGGGCGCCCCAACTTGCTGCTTGGCATAGTCATAATCAGGATAGGCGATGTTATGAGCCACAAAGTATGGCCAGCCAAAATAGCCAGCTTCTTTCGCAAGGTTGATCTCCTCGTAACCCTGCGTCCCTCTTTCACTGTCTATGGTGGCATCTGGCCCTACGTCGCCAAAGAACAGGTACTGTGTGGCAGGGTCAATTGAAAAGCGGTAGGGATTTCGGCACCCTTTGACAAAAATTTCCGGCATACTGAGCGAATCATTTTCGGGAAAAAGATTTCCCTCTGGAATGCTATAGGAGCCGTCTTCTTCGGGATGGATTCGCAATATGCCCCCCAAAGGATTGTTAGAGTTTCCCGCAGTTCGCTGTGCATCCCGGCGTACTTCTCCCAACCTCTCGTCTATGGGCGCATAGCCCTCCGGTTGCCAGGTATAATCGCCGAAGCCGATGTAGAGGTTTCCTTCAGCATCAAATTCCAAAGCATTTGAGGCATGGTTGGCATCGTCAGGATTATGGGGTACTTTCATAATCACTTTTTCAGAATTCATAATCAGACTGTCGCCTGCCAGGTAAAAGCGGGAAATGTACTGATACGGTTCTGTAGCATGAGAGTAAGAAAGAAAAATCCATGGCTTGCTGTGAAAATCTGGATAAACTGCTAACCCGTTCAGGCCATTGGACTGGCTGTTGTTGACCAGCACCTGACCAATGGTTTTAATCTCATCATCCTGCTGGTTATAGTATTTGATGGCGCCGCCTCTTTCAATCAGGAGAATATCCCGGTTGGGCAGCACCTCAATTTCCATGGGTTCATTCAGGCCAGAGAAAAGGGTTGTATAAGTAAAACGTTTAGAATCAGGATAGGCTACCCGAGAAGACTCAGTGCTCCACTGCACCTTCTGAGCATTTTGGGTGAACATGTCTGTAAGTTCCTGACTGTTCCACGGCAGTTCATCAGGCAGAAAATAAATAGTGCCCCTGCCAAAGGCATAAGTCTGGATATCCTCTTTGCTGGTCGCCAGCAGTTTAGTAGCCTTTTCGCTACTTCTTTTTTTCTTATGCATCAGATCTTCCAGCAATGGCCACTTACGCTGATATTTCAGATCCACCTGCCAGAAATACAATTGTCCGCCTTGGCTAACGAATCGTTCAATAATCCGCTGTTGGGCGGCTGTGAGGCTATCTGCCGATAGGTCAGAGAGCAGGAGCTGACTGTATTTTTTCAGGCTGTCTTCTGCCAGGCAGGAAAGATCCCCATTCATGAAACCGGTATTCAGGTTTAGCCAATTAGTTGTTGCTTTTTTTTCTTCTCCCGAGATGATCAGTAAGCCTTCCCTGTCAGGAGCAAAGCCACAGGAAGCCAGAGTGAAGGCAAACAGCAAGAACACCAGCAGTTGCCTGTATACCTGAGTTTGTACTAAAATCATCTTACTGTTAATCTGCATACCTGTATTATTTCAACATCACTTCCCAATACCTGGTTCTTCGGGAGGTTCCTTCCGAACCTTCTACTTCAAGAGTAATTACATGATAGACACCAGCTTCATCAAACTGGTGAAGGGGGCTGGGTTCATCCGAGGTTTTACCATCTCCAAAATCCCAATGCCAGTTTTGAATATCTCCTACCGATTCATTCTTAAAATACACCAGCCGCCGTTCTTCGTCTATCACTTCAAAAGTCCAGTCTGCCTTAATTTTGGGCTTAAAGCGAGCTTCCAGCGGCAGCAAACGAAACGCACAGAGGTAGGAAGCATTCTTGACCATTTCTACATTATGAGAAAGATTAACGTGCCCCTCTCTCTGGGCTCCGTCAAAATCCAGGATAGACCACGAAAGGCCGATGTATTCGTTTTCTCGAAACTGACTTTCCTTAGCCATTTCAGGACCTTCATGGGGGGCATAGTCGTAGGGCGTGATCCAGAACTCCAGTATCAATTTACCGCTTTCTCCCTGCCGGAAGCTGTAGTCAAAAGCGTAATTGGACTGGGGAAATTCCGAGATCCAGGGCTGGTTGCCCCACACCAGTGTCCAGGCGCCATTGACAGGAGGTGTATAAATATGGTAATTTTGCGCATGTACCCCACTAAAACGCAGGTGGGTGGCAATATGTGCCTGAGCATCCCCCATACGGTTGGAGTTTTGCAGCATTTCGTTAAAAATAAAAGGACCACCCGACAGGTCACCATCCACCACTATCTCAAAAATATCGTTCATGTAGCCTCGGGGATTAAAGCGCTCAAAATCCCAGAAATTATCGTAGGCTTCGTAGAGGAAATACAGGCGGTTGAGTCCTTTGACCCAGCCGACTCTGACCTTCACATCCAGGTCGGTGGTGTCAATCGGATAATCCATACCATCTTCCGTATCTTTGAGCAGGTCGGTGCCGTAAATCAGTTCATCCGGATAAATTTCCCAGTCATCTGCTTTACCATCAATTCTGGGTATCTGGTCGCGGGGAAACTGAAAAATATGAAGATCAAGCTCAGGGCGAAGCAGGTTGGGGACAATCTCCTGAGCCAAAAGGCTGACTGGGCAAAGGTAACACAGCAATAAAACCCTGAGGCAGCAAATAATTAGTTTAGGTTGTGACAAAGTGAAATTACTTGAACGTTGGTAGTTGCTACGCTAAAAATTGTTAGATTCAGTTAATAATACAGATTTTTTCAGCCTAAAACAATGCACAATGCAGCCAAGGAGAACATTTCTTAAACAAGGTCTGGGGCTCACCGCGGGTCTCGTGAGCAGTACCTTTCCCAGCTTTTCCGACAACAGAATTTCCAGCCTCAAAGACATTCCTATCACCGATACGCACGTGCATTTTTGGGAGCTGGATCGCCTGGAATATCCCTGGCTGGAAGATCGTTCTTCTCCTATCAGCCGTAATTTTGTTCCGGATGATTACCTGAAGGCAACGAGTAACTATGAGCTGCAAAGAATTGTGTTCGTGGAAAGCGGTCGTGTTCCCGAAGAGTACCTCCAGGAATCCGACTGGATCAGCCAACTGGCTGAAAAGGAAGATAAAATTGCCGGTATTGTAGCTTTCTTTCCCATTGAAAAAGGGTCTGAAGTGCAGGCCGACCTGGAAAAACTGGCAGATAATACACTGGTCAAAGGTATACGGCGCATGGGAGATCCTGATGAAATGGTTGCTTCCTACGCTTTTCAGGAAAGTCTAAATTTGATGAACCGGCACCAACTCAGCCTGGACATTCACTATGGTTCAGAAGGGTTGAAGGCATTTATACCCATCATTGATAAGTTTCCTGACATGACTTTCGTCATCAATCACCTAGGACTTCCGGATGTAAAGCAGGGTGAGAATGAAAGCTGGCAAAAAGCTATGCAGGCCGTAGCCGAGCGTCCCAATGTGTACTGCAAATTGTCCGGGCTGCTCACCCGCTGCGAGGATGACCAGAAAAACAGCCAGACACTCAAACCTTATATACTCTCAGCCATTGACTATTTCGGTACAGAACGGATGGTGTTCGCCAGTGACTGGCCGGTACTGACATTAGGCGGCACTTTTGAACACTGGTTGCAGATTCTGGATGAAGTACTGGGTGACTTCAAGAAGCAAGAATTAAGAGATATTTTCTACCAGAATGCAGCCAGGGCTTATCTTTTGTAAATTCGGTTACCGGTTGGGGAAGCGCAAACCGTTTCGTAGCAAAAACTTTTTGAGTAGATTAGACCGATTACTTCATACCCAGTACCGGGATTTCATCACCATGCCAGGGAAAAGCGTAACTAGGATCATTGACAAAGCGGTCCAGACCAATCTCTATCTGACCTACGGCTCCCGGTGCTAGCTCTACTGTAAAATACTTCTGGTCTATCGTATCAAACTGGTAGGGGTAATCTATCACTTGTCGGATACGGGTGATCTGATGTTCGCCAAACATACCTCCCTGTATGATCACATACTTAGTTTCAGTAGGATGCAGGTTGACCAGTTGCAGAGAAACCCCTCCTTTGTTGACCTGCCGCACCAAGGCAGCCACATCTTCGGGAATACCAGGCCGTTTTTTTACCGGATCAAAATAGCGAACACTGCTGTGCAACAAGCCGCCGTGATATATATGGTTAGGCGCTCCGAGCATAGTCTGCACAAGCCCTTCCAGCACGACAGGGTTTCGTTCCAGCCAGTGGTGTACATCCATATCGTCGGGTGTACTTTGATCATTTCTCACCTCTTCCAGACGGCGCTGCATCTCCTGGTAAGTAGCTTTCAGAATATCTGTAGGATAATTGGGGTTCTGCCCTTCCAGATAACCGAGCCAGGCAGCTGTATTTTCGGAGTCTCCTTTACCTTTATGGTAGCTGAGTTTGGCTATTTTCTCCGGATCGGTCAGGGATTTTACCCGCTGCCAGTCCTCCTCGGAACGGGAGTAGTACCAGAGGTGCGTGGGGTACTTAGGACGCATGGGTCGGTAATCATACCAGCCCCTGTCGTCGTAGCGATATGGCACTAACGTATTGCCATCTTCTTCCTTAGCCAGCTTAGATACTGCCCGGATCACTGAATAAGGCAGTTCCAAGTAAGAAGAATCGCCGGTCATCAGATAAGCGTTGCTGGCTCCGATGGTGGTGGCTTCCATCTGGTTAGGCAAGCCGTGTGGCCATCGCCAGCCGTAGTAGCCGCCCCACCATTTGCCGCCAGTATGCTCACCAATGATGCCGGTTTGCCCTACGTTGTCTGGAATGATACCATTGTTATCTTCAACCCTTTGCATCCAGGCTTCTACGTATTCTTTTACCCATTGCTTGTAGCGTTCGTCTTTGGTGTACATGTAGGCATTGGCCATCATGCTGGTAGATGCTAGATTGAGCGGCACATCATTTTTCATCATGCGCTCGTTAATGGCCTGTAGTATGTACTGGAATTTCTCATCATCATTCCAGTCAGCAGAAGCACTTATGTTGGGGATATCATCATAAGGCAGCGGATAGTGCGCCAGGATGGGCCGATGCGTCACCCAATCCTCAGCGGTATTGACAAAACGAGGGCCCAAGCTGCCATTCAGGGGCGAGCGTATAATCTTATGCTCGGCATCATAATTTGACTTTTCGGTGCCGTCGTCCATGTACATTTCGGCAAATTTGATGGCCCGGTCGCGCATTTTCTTATCGGTAGGGTCAGCCAGCCCGAAAAAGTAAAAATAAGTGTAAGATTCTCCGTGATGCATCCAGTCATAACCGGCATCAAATTCCTCATGGATCTGACCGTATTCGGTAAACTGCACCGTCACCTCATCCCAGAGCTTACGGGAAATACTATCAATTTCTTTAGGTCCTCCCAGAGCGTAATAGAGGGGGAAATTATAAAAACTCTCGTAGCCGTCGTCAGAACCATCCATACCGGGCCATTCATCCCGCCAGATCAGGCGCCCGTTTTTATCGGTGTATTTATTGACAAATGTGATGGCCGCAGGATAGAGAGCATTCATCAGTTGCCGCTGCATCAAGGCCCATTCAGGTGGTGTACCACTATTATTTAGTTTTATCAGTATTTCTCCTTGCTCAGATTGTATATCAAGCTTAGTTTGTGCTTTTATAATACTGGCGTAAAAAAGAATAAGGAAAGAAATCAAGGCACCCTTCATGAAGGCTAAAAATATCTTGTAACTATTCATGGATTATTCAGGTTGTTTCGGAGTACTAGTTTTTAAGCTTATACTATTTTACAAGCTGCCCTTTACTTTCATTGATTTCTGAAAATACAAGATTAATTTTACTTCCTAAAGATAAAATCACCTATCGCAAATATATTTAGTCTCGTCTTCAGAAAACACTACAATGCATCTTCAGGTGTATAGACGAAAGGTTAGTCTTTCAAATGTTTATTACAGTACAATTTTATGAATGAATAGATTGATAAGCGTAATTTGATCACCACCTCAAAATATGTAACTCATTGGGGCAACCAAACATTTTTTTCAGAAATTTAGAAGCTTAGGCGGGGAGAATCTTGGGACAGACTTTATTCTTGAGTGGGACAACCTTTATTATTTCACTTCACAAAATGTAGAGGCGAGGTTAGCGATAGAGGAATACGTCATAAACAGATGTAGGGAGATTTTTGAAAATAGAAATTATTAAGTGAAAAATACCACTGCAACCAAATCTTATGACTTATATGTATCTGGACAGTATGAGGTAATTTAAGCACCTAGGTCTGGAGTTGCTCTTGCTCTTCAGTAATTGGTGAGGTAATAAATCGCAAAACTACTTCTTCCCTCTTTAAATCTTTAAGCAAAAAACAAATACTACAAAACTTTTGCTCTCTCGCTTAAGTATCCTGTTTTTTTGGAAGTAGTTAAAGTAATAGGTTAACTATTACTTTGACTACTTCTACTGGCATGGAAAATAAGAGTGTTTACCCTTATTATAATACTTAAAATCTCTTAAACTACCCTTATTTTGTTACAGAATGTAAATAATAGTCAGCTTTTATATTTAGACGTGATATTGAGCAGCAGTTAGAAGTCTGGAAGGATAAAGCCCACCGAAAGCCTCTCATCTTGCAAGGTGCACGAAGGTAGGCAAAACTACTCTGATTCGGGCTTTTGGTAAGAAGTATGCACAAACTATTTTTCTGAACCTGAAAAAACCAGAAGACCGCAATTTTTTTGAGGCCTATGAGGATGTCTATACGATTATGGACGCGCTCTTTTTATCGCGTAACTTGAAATCAGAATTGAAAAACACTCTCTTATTTATTGATGAGATACAGGAATCTCCCAAGGCTATTCAGCTATTACGCTATTTCTATGAGGAGATGCCTGAACTGCCAGTGATCGCGGCGGGATCATTACTGGAGTTTGCCATGCGTAAGGTTAAGAGTTTTCCGGTAGGCAGGGTGGAATATCTGTTCTTATACCCCCTCAACTTCTCAGAATTTCTTCAGGCGATTAAGCCTTATACTGCGCTGGAGCAATTGCAACAGGTGCAGGTCAAAGCTTTTGCTCATACCACCCTGCTCAATTTATTCCATACCCATACCATCATGGGAGGGATGCCTGAAGTGGTAAGAACCTATGTGCAGGAGCAAAACATGCAGTTGTTACCTTCGGTATACGAAAGTATATAGGGCACCTATCAGAATGATGTGGAGAAGTATGCCAAAAACGACACCGAGCGGAAAGTTATCAAACACATCATGGCTACAGCTTCCTTTTATGTAGATCAACGCATTAAGTTTCAGCATTTCGGTAATTCCAATTACCGTTCCCGGGAGGTAGGATAACCCATGCCTTTCGTAAAATTTTTCAGCATGAGGATCTGCATCCAGGAGAATGCATGCATAGTCAGTTTTCAACATTCTTTGCAATAAGTCATTCAACAGCATTTTCCCGTATCCTTTGCCGATATAGGCCGGCTCAACGAAAAGAAAATCCAGTACTACCTTTTTCCCTTTTACAACATTGAAGGCATAAAACCCGATTAGTTTATGATCAACTTTCAGTTGATAAACCTGATTTTGCAGAATATAATCAGGGGTGATGGTAAGCTCAACTTTCCACTTATCAATCTGAAGGGGACCATACTTCCAATGACCTTTTGACCTCATAGCTAATTTTGTCAATTTTTTAGCATCAGTGGTATGAACTTGATCAATCTTCATGGATCTTCTTTTTTTATCCTGAGTATCATCTCTATAGATCGCGGTTAATTTGCTTACCTGCAAACTTGCAAGACATATATCTAAAAAGCATTCACTTAAGTTAACAAATGCTCAATACTACATTCTCTCTGCATTGATCCACCTTTCAGCATGACAAAGTTTCACCTGGACAATTCAGTAGTGGCGTCACCTTACCGACTTCGAGCTCGGTAGTTCACCATTTTTAACCACATTGAGGGTAGCTTTTAGGTGTCTGATCATTAGCAAATGCGACAAAAGCACGATCGGTACGACTACTGCCGGAAGCCAGATGAAGGGAAACTTCAATACTGCTACATTGGGCTGCTCAAAAGCAAACTGCTGCAGTGGAGTAGGAGCCGAGAGTACCGCCAGCACTACGATGATGACCAATAAACCTAATCCAAGCCAGTTCCAGACGAGAAAAACCTCCCGTCTTAGTTTGTTCAAAGCGTATAGCACCAAAATCATTACTGCACTTATACCGGTCAGTATGTCGAAGTTCCAGCCCTGGTAGGTCATTAACTCGGGTATCAGTTCCTTAAGGTAAAGCTGATACAGGATCAACTCAATTGGAAGGCGCAGGATATGAATCGCAATCAGGTACGTCAGGCTAAGGTTTTGGCTACTGAGTTTCCGGTAAGCCACAAGGGTTAAAAGAAGGGCGGATAACAGGACAAAAATAAAGCGGGGCGGCTGACTCTCGGTGTTTTCAAAAAAACCGGTACTATACCCGCATTTCCGGCATCGGTTCCGACCGTGAGCCTTACGCCATGGCGTACCAGCGCAAGAGTCGTGATATGTACTACCTCTGTGTAAGTATTCCAATAAATGTTGGCTTTCCGTAGTCCTTCCGGATCCGTATTGTCAGGGTCTTCGTATCGGTTGCTTCCGGGTAGCCAGCCGGGACTGAAAATTGAACCTTCCAAAATGCCGGGATTGACATAGGCCAGTTCAATGGACTTGAGGTATTCCGGTAAGTCTACATCCTGTGCCTTGGCAGCAGGATAAACCATGATCGTGCTAGAGACGGTAATATTCTTTGCCTTGAGCTTTTGGGCAATCAGATCAGCATGTTCCCGTAAATAGGCCAGATAGGTATCAGTATGATCGTAGTAAATGCTGGTACGTCCTCCAAACTCTCTTTCTACTGCTTTGGTGATTTCCTCTACATGGGCTACCTGCAATTGTCCCGAAAGGTACAAAGCTTCTAGGGTTACTGCCGGGCTTAGGTGCCCCAACATGGTGATGTCTTGCTTTTGTGCCTCGTTGGCTACAGCAAAATAATTCTCCTTGTCCAGGGTGTAAGCCTTGAGGGCATCATATCCTTTTTGCTTAAAAGCCTGCACAGCCTTTCTGGTCTCATCGGGCGTATTGAAAAGCTGAATGGGCCCCAGCAAGCCGTACACCTTACTCCTAAAATCTCTGGCGGTATTCATAGGACCAGCGGCTACATAAATACTTGGGCTTAATGGCCCGGCCTGTGCCTCTTCGCGCCATCTAAGGTACAATCCACGCCAGGAGTTCATGATCGCTACATGGGTAATACCATTGGCCAGGTAAAGCAGTAGGTCGTTTTTACTTCGGTATGGATGAATGTGGGTATCTATCAGACCAGGTATCATGAACCGACCTCCGGCATCAATGATCTCGTAACCCTGAGGAATAAGCAGGTTCTCGCCCACAGCTTCTATGCGGCTTCCCCTGATCAGCAAAGTGCGTTTGGGAAGCATGGATGCAGCGTCTGGAGAAAGGACGTTAACGTTCGTAATGGCTAAGTTTCCGTAGCGTGACTCAAACTGCGCGGCATCTACCTGGGGTGTATTCTCTCCGGAGAGATGTCTGATTTCGGCACTGATAAACAGCCACAAACTTATTCCTAACACCATGATCAGTAGTACAAAGCCTAGTGTCCATTTCAGGATATTTTTTATGATATTCATAACGTTAATTGTACTTTTGGCTGGACAAGATGTGGAAAGCAAGTCCGCGAATTCCTGTCATAGGGCAAGAATTGGTAAGATATTCCTTCCAGTTATGCTATTTCCCGGAATGCAAATTTCTGGAATGGCTATCAGAGACTGATAAGCTTTCATTTTCATAGCTGATCATTTCTCTATCTCCAATATTTAGCACAACATTTCCCTTTTTCCTGCCCGTATCCACATATCTATGCGCCTCCACTACCTGTTCCAGGAGAAAAATCTTGTCTATCACTGCTTTGTACCTCCCTTCTTCAAAGAGTTTTTTAAGCAGCTGTAGCTGTTCAATTTTTTCGGAAGCAAAGCCCGAGGTGTTCACATTGAGGTAGACACCTCCTTTGTTCAGGAGATGCTTGCATGCACGCTTAGAGGTTTTGCCTACGGCATCAAAGATGATATCAAATGGCTCACTTAGCCGGGTAAAGTCTTCCTGGTCATACAGCACCAATTTTTCTACGCCCAGTGATTTCACCAGACCTGATCCTTCGGTACTGCACACTACCGTAACGTCTGCACCAAAATGATGCGCCAGCAGGATCGCTGAGGTACCTACCGAACCGGTAGCACCTATGATCAGGACTTTAGGATTTGCTCTATGGGAAATACCGGCTTTGTTGAGAAAGTAGATAGCGGCTTGTCCGCCAAAGATCAGGGAGACAGCTTCGGCAAAGGATGCGTTCCGGGGCATGACCGTTATGTTACTATGCTGCTTCACTGAAAGGTACTCGGCATACGTGCCGAATCTGAAGCCGGTCATTCCGAATACCTTATCACCTGCTTTGAATTTGGTGACTCGCCTGCCTACCTGCACCACGATGCCTGAAAACACCGAACCTGGTATGGCTTTCCTGGGCCGCCTATAACCTAATACCAGCCGCATCACTACCTTTATCAGCCCCTTTACGGCCAGGCTTCTTATCCTTACATCCGCCGAGTTGACCGCTGAGGCCATTACCATGACCAATATTTCATTTTCCCTCGGCTCAGGCTTGTCAAACTCCCGGATTTGCAGTACTTCCGGTGGGCCGTAGGCGGTACAAATCACTGCCTTCATATTTCTCTTCATTAGAAATTAAAGCCGAAGTGTAGCCCCGGTTCCCCATTGAATTTGGACCACTGAGCATCCTGTTGCTTGAAAGCTTCTGGCATTTCTGTATGCAAGGGGCGGTGGGTAATGGCGATAGAAGGTTCTATAAAAAAATGATCATTAAAAAGCTTGATATGGTAGCCCAGGCGATAGGTATTGAATAGTTGAAATCCATTATCAACTTTGTTGTCATTTTCGTCTACAAAACGCTGCCAGGCCGGCATCATATGAACGGCGGTGTACAGACCTTTCCACCAGAAATGCTGATAAACCAGGGCAAAGCCGACTTCGCGAATGAAGCCTGGAAATTCTTCTTCGGGATCTCCGTATGAGTCGCTAAAACCCGGTATTCCAAGCGGCCAGGCGTACTTCCATGTCTTTATTTCAATAGAAACAGCATCATTGGCTGTTAGCCGGTAGCCAAAGTTGAGCTGGGCAAAATCGGGTCTGTTAGTCTGGGCAAAGTTTCCCAAAAGGAAGAAGGTGCTGCCCACAAAGCACTTTTTGTAGGTAGTATCCTGCGCGGCATATTGGGCTTTTAGGGTTAAATCAGCAGAAATAAATGAGGCGAAAATCAGAATGAATAACTTAGTATGCATATCACTATTTGTTTGGTTAATGTGTATGCAAAGTAAGCCTGGTAGATCCCTGAATTCCGTTCACTTAAGTTAAGAAATAAGTCTTAGGCCCGGCTGTTTTTGACAATTCTTGCTTTCAACCTACTCAGTGATTGCGGTTTGATGCCTAAATAACTGGCCAGTTGATGCTGTGGTACCCGCTGAATCAGGTCGGGCCTTTTCTCTAACAAATTGAGATAGCGCTGTTCGGGGGAAGAGGTTTTGAACTGATGAAAATTGATTTGTTCTTTAGCCAACAGCTCTTCTGACAACACCCGGCACATCTGCTCAAACTTGGGGAATTTCTCAAAAATCTCCACCTCCATGTCAGGATTGGAAACCGTAAGAATCGTGTCCTCTACACAGTCTACATAGTATTCAGATGGTTTACCGTTGAGTACACAATGAGGAGTAATGCCTTCCATTTCGGTATAAAATGCTGTGGTCTTTTCATCTCCATCAAGATTGTAATAAGTACGAATGCAGCCCTTGAGTACAAAGTAGCCATCTCTGGAACTCTGGCCTTCTTCAAGCAGGAGGGCTCCCTTTTTTTTAAAGTGAAAAATTCCCAGATTAATCAGTGCCTTTTTCTCCTCTTCATTGATGGAGATATACCTGGAAATAAAGTCAAAAAGTAAATTTTGCATGGTTTTTAGTATTGCTGAATCATACTTGTTTACAAAGTTACAATTGATATTGTAGTTATTGCGCAAGTGATCATTTTGACCTTGCTATCTCGACCAAAAGTTTAAGCTAATCTACATAACGAGAACCATATCTATTAAGGTTAATTCGCAATAATATGAGTACAAAATATTTCTATTTTATCTCTAAGTACATGACAAACAACAGGTGGCCCTACTTTTCATATCTCAACCATCTGGCTCCATGCGAGGGCAGACTTATTGAACTATCAAGAGGCAGTGATTCTCCGCTAACCACATCCTGAGCATTTTTATACTGATAATAATCAAACTCAAGTTTAACTTCATTTTGCTCTCCTTCATTTAACAGAAAATAATGATCTGCTGCCGGACTGGACAAACGATAGACAATAGCCCCATCAGCATGAAAAGGGGGTTCCATACCATCTAAAGCATATTTCAGGAGCATTTCTTCCAGGGCTTCATTGCCAGGGCTAAAACAGGAGCGGGCTGCTTCATAAGCCAATAGTACTGCCTGTCCATTTCCGAAGTTATTCTGAGTAATGGCTGGTTGACCGTTACTGAAAGAAGCAAGTACTTCAGCTCCTTCAGGACGGAGTGAACCTATTGAGCCTATGAGCTTTTGGTCATCCAGATACCAGTCACGATTCAGGCCGGAGAACTGATACTCACGAAGGACAGTACCAAATAACTTTGCAAATCCAGAATTGGAACCTCGGGGAAATAAAGCTGAATATGTATCCATCCAGGCCCCAGGCATATCAACCACCAAACGACCACCCTGTTCCACATAACTTTTAAAAAGTGGCAAAAGCTCCTTGTTTAAGGCAATGATCCCCGGCAGGTAGATTACAGGATAGCGAGCAGCCAAACCAGCTTTCAAATCGTCAGGGTTCAAGTATTCAAATGGTATATCTTCGTTGATAAGCGCTCGCATAAGTCCAACTCGTGCCTGCATAGGACGATAAAGAAGACTTTCCTGCCCCTTGAAAGATAAGGCAGTCCACATGGCATCATTGTCCCAGTCAAAAAAAACGCCAACCATTGGCTCTTTGTGCGCTGCCCAGAGCTCCTCACGGTACTTTTGCATCGCCCGGGCAATTTTTCCTACTGCTACTGCTCTATCGGTCACTTCATTATGATGATCCAAGAGGGCATACTCCCCTACTTCCGCTCCTGCTGTACGCACACTCCAACTCCATAAACCCCATCCTTTAAAACCTGAAGCCAGCATGCTCAGCGTAAACTGCTGCATTTCAGCGGCATCTACTGTAAAGCCTTTATTGGGCTGGCCAAACCTTTCGCCCCCAAACTGCTGTGGCCCCCCGGTAGTTTCCCAACCTCCGCTCCATCCTCCTTTAAACATATCGTTGATATAGCTGGCCTGCATGTATACGGTGGGGCCCAGTTCATCCTTAACCTGATCAAAGTGCCAGGTAAAGTGAATGGAGGGGTAAAATGAGCCGGCATTGCGCATGATATCAGCAATACCGGGAAAATCTACGCCAAAGTAAGCATGCGGCCTGAACAAGCCTAACTCTCCTCCTGCCCGAAATGGCGCATTAGGATCAAAATCATGAAATACGTCAACTTTTTTCTGAAGTTCCTGCATTCCATGATCAGCTTTAAACCTTAAAATATCCCGACGAATACGATATTCACGGTGATTGTACTCCTCCCATCGGCTGGCAAAATCTTCCCAGGAATCAAAAGCTTTTCCTCCTGCCTGCAAGCCGTGGTGATGCTGATTGTATGCGTGATTCAGTGTATCTATATCCTGGTATTTTTCTTTCGCCCATGCTACAAAAAGCTTTTTTCCTTTTTCGGTAAGATCCAATCCTCTTTCGCCTACAGTAGGGTCGTAAGCAGAACTGCTGCCCCTGAGTGCATTCTCATCCGTGGATTCATTTTTATAAGCAATTGTGTTTTCTATCCTATTTTTAAGCACTCCCTGCTGATAAGCAATCATCTTGGGGTGTCGCCGTACTTCTTCCAACGACATCTTTTTAGGTAAGCCAACCTTTTTGATAAGTTCGTCGGTGATTGGCTCCCAGCCTCCCTCACCATACCACCAGGGGATAAGCCCCTCATCAAGTGCAATAAGCTGTATCTCTTCTAAAGTCCATGGCGGAATAGTCATGATTTGCTTGAGGTTAGTAAAGCCCAGGTTTTTCATAGTGCGAAAGTGCCAGCGAATCTCTTCCTCACCTTCTCCGGGCCTTTGAATATAAACTACTCCCGCGGGTACAGGAGCTAATTTGCGGAACTTCTGCTGCATGGGTGAATCATGCAATTGGTCGTATTTATCGTGCATAAAATCATGACCTTTTTGAGCCTGAACAGATAAGGGTAGCAACAGAAAAAAGTACAAAACAGGCAGTAGTAAAATATAACAATTGTTTCTATGCATAAGAAGAGTTGTTTTAGTCAAATTATGTAGTTTGAATTCTGTCGGTAAAAAACCTAATGTTTAGCTGTCTTGATCATCATTTTTTTTTCAATACATGAGTTTCAGGCAGATGAATATTCCTGTCTCCTACTAGGAAACTACCATCAGACTTTAGGCTTACTGAAGGATGTATTTTACCCGCAGGTTGAAGTGTGATCACTGCGGTTACATTAGCTTCACAAAACACGTCTATGTATCTGCTAAAAGAATAGAATTTGTTTTTGTACCATATTCCCGGATTATGATTTTCAGTCTTACCGCCGTACCGTAGCAAACCGCTTTCTATTTCCAGATCAGTTGCCGGAAGTAGAAATTGTACACGCATACTTGCTCCATCTGGTGAAATTAGCTGATAACCTTTTTCTATCTTTCTGAATTCGTTAAATTCCGGTGTATTGATACGCCATCTACGCCCATTTAGAGATACATCTTTGACAATGATAGCTGCTGCTGCATTTGTCTCTTCACTAAAACTGCTGTAGAAAATCCTTTGGTGTCCTTCCGTTCCGACACTACTACCACTTCCAATAGCAAAAGCTTCAGACCGATCATCAGAAAAATGATATTCATGTAGCTTTCCCAATCCTTTGGTATCCTGGGCAGGAGTATTCTCATGAGTAGGAAAGAGGTTAGTCTGCCCGGCAGTCTGCGCCGTTCTCCCCCCTCCAATAATCCAGGGCACCCCCAGACCAATAAGACGAAAAGTATTCGCATCTGGACCTGCGTGTCCCTTGATGCGGGTTTGCTTGGCGTTATAAGTGCTTACAATATCTTCTTCATCCTGAAAGCGATTTCTTATGATCACAATTCCCTGTTCCGGGTCATGATAAGTAAGCCAGCCTACCTTTTCAGGATTCTCTGCTTTTAGGGCCTCCGGATAATACAGTATGCTGTAGAAAAGGTGACCATCTTCATGGTGACCATCTTCATTGGTAACATATTCCTGGGAATTAATGAGGTAGTCGTGCATCCATTTTAGGGCAGGCTGTTGTTCTTCGGGATAAAGGCGAAAGGCCATACCCAGTACCCCTGCGGTATTAAATAGTAAGTCATCGTCAGATAGATCAGCTTGTATCCCTTTGGCACCTCTTTGTTGAATAGCCACTGTAGAGCTCATAATCCCGTGCAGCGTATTGATCGTTTCCGGTGCAAAATCAGCCAGTTCAAAGGCACTTATATTATTCTTTAAGGCAAGCAGAGCCGGACCAATGAATGTCCAGCCGTAAATATGGTATGACATACTCTCACCATTCCAGCCATTGCTAAAAATAGATGCTTCCAGATGGTCTTGCAATCTTTTGATGGCATCCCACCTTATGGGTAGCTGAGGAGATTGGTGAGTTTGCTGTAAAGAAGGCTCATCCCAAACATAAGAAGCCAGAATCACTGATCCATAGCGTACACCCATCCAATTGCTTTCAATGGCATAATTAGCTGAATGACCCATATTTGCATTCACTGAAAACATCACTTCAAAAAGTTGGCGGTTCACACGCTGCCGCTGTGCTTCATTCCAGGCCGGGTAACAAAAGTCATAGGCCAAAGCCATCTTTTGAAGGAGGGTAGCCCGGGTCAGCCCCCGCGATAGTGGATCGTTAAAATAAACACTGTCTGATAAAATTCTTTCGGCAGTCTTCCATGCACCATCCGCCCATACAGTATCACCACTGAGAATAAAAAGAAAAGACTGGTTAGCCAAAAGGCGGCTATCAGCATAAGGATCATAAGGTCGTTCCCTTTGTTCTTTCATCTGTCTGCTGGCAACATCAAACAGATTTTGATACATCGCGCGATAAGGCCTACGTTTGACCTTTTCACGAAGTACTACCATCTCCTGAGGATTGATGATGCCACGAGGGTGGATAGCATTAGATTGGGACCATGTAAAAGAAGGGCTCCACCATAGATAAATGAACAAGAAAATTGCTTTCCAGTGAATAGTATTCATCATCAAACCCTCAGTGTTACTCAGTATTTTCTATACTCTTTGTGCGTTTGTTCCATGTCATTGCTTCTCAGGTATATTAAACAGGGCCAAGTCTCTGTTGGCATTACTGGTGATTTTATACAATCTGTAGGCCTGATCATTAGTAGCCATCAGTACTGCTTTACCATGAGCTGTGTTAAGTAAAACCATTTTCCTGACATCACCCGATGCAAAAAAACCACTTTGCTGACTATTTACTGGCATTATTTCATCATCCATCATATTGAATACCTGGCCCAATGAAGCATCCAAACGAGGCGTTTGTGTATTGGTATCATAAAAGTTTCCTGCGATAAGCAGCTCTTCTTTTCCATCACCTGAAATATCAGTAAATAAAGCCGTTTTAACAGCTGAAACCTGCCCTACCTTAGGAAGAGAGACTACCTTAAATATTCCATTGCCCTCATTGTATAAGATTACATGTGCCAGCGTATCAGCCTGTAGATGGAAAGCCTTGTCATATGAAGAACTTAAAATATCCTGCAAGCTCGCTTTGGCATAAGAAGTATGCTCAGGATATTGCTTTTTTATTCCCCTCCATTGCTGAAAAATCTCATCTCTTTCATGTACCGGAAGCAGTTTACTTCCCTGATGGTAGCCCATGAACAATTCCGAAGTGCCATTTTCGTCCATATCCTGCACATACATTTCTAAAGGATTTTCTTCACTTGCACTGAAGCGGTAGTTTAAGCCAACATTGCCCAGCAGATAGTCCTGATCACCATCTTTATCTATGTCAAAGCTTATTACAGAATGCCACCAACCTTGCAAACTAACTTGCTTTCCTGTCTGATTGATAAATTTTATTTGCTTGTCTGATTTTAGCTCTCCACCCTGCCAACTGAAAAATAAGGGAGCAGTCCACTCTCCTACCACCAGTAATTCATTCTTGCCATCCTGATCATAATCTGTCCATAGGGCGTCTTTTATCATCCCTAGCTTGTTAAGCGATGGACTTTTTGTCTGGGTTACATCTATCAGAACACCGTTTTTATTTTCCAGCAGATAAGACCGATCAGGATAGGGGTATTTTCCGGGCACACTGCCAGCTCCAACGAAAAGGTCTACATCTCCGTCACTATCAAAATCTATTGAAGCTACACATGACCCGTTGGACCGGATTTCAGGCACTGCATTTTTGGCTTTGCTAAAGCTCCCCGTTCCATCGTTCAGATAAAGACGATCTTGCAGTAGTTCAGAATCAGCATTAAACTCTGCACTGCCGCTTACCACATATAAATCCATATCCAGGTCGCCATCAGCATCAAAGAATATGGCCGATACATCTTCCTGAAGGGCATCGGCCTGCCAGGGTCCATCCACAGAAGTAAAGCTTCCATCCTTTTGTTGGAGCATGAGCCTACCTTCTTGCTGACTGGCACCACCTGCATAAAAATCATCTAAGCCATCCTGATTGACATCGGCCACTGCCAGGGCCGGCCCTTCGCTGGACAGTTTATGTGGCAAGAGAAACTGCCGGTCAAAATCATCATAGGAATTTTCTTCATGCTTGAGATCAGTAGGTAATAGATCAGAAACGTCTGTCAACCAGGGCTGCTGCTCTTTTTTTCTCTTGATTCGTTCCTCAGCATCCTGATCATTCACATTAATGAGCCTGTTTACTTCTGGCTTTTCATAAAGACTGAACATCCCGTTTGGCCATACGATCACAAGACTGTCTACCTCGCTATGCTCACCCAAACCAAAATGTAAAATTGGCTCTACTGAGGATTGATATCCTCGGCTAGGATATAATTGTTGGTATTGTACTTTATCTTTTTGGTATACATAAGCTTTGGCCCCATAGGCAAAAGGGTTACCCTTCTTCCCCTCCAGGCGGATTCTGAGAAAGTGCTGTTTTCCTTTTGGCAGTTTATTCTCATAAATGCTGGCGAAATCATCCAGGTTATTGACTATCAGATCCAGGTCACCGTCATTGTCAAGATCCGCATAGGCAGCACCATTGGAAAAGCCGGGCTTGTCTACATTCCATGCTTCACTGACATTACTAAACGTAAGGTCCTGATTGTTACGGTAGAGATAGTTACTAATCTTTTGAGAAGGCATCGTTTCCAGAAGTTGCTGTGCCTGTGAGGGAGGCAGGTCTACAAACCTGGTATTCATTTCCTTTAATTCTTCATTAATATGCTGGATAAAATCATTGTTGAGTACATCTTTTCTCAGGCCATTAGTGATATAAAGATCCTTCCAACCATCATTGTCAAAATCTGCCAGTAGCGGTGCCCAACTCCAGTCAGTCTGCTCTACCCCTGCCAATTGTGCGATATTACTAAAAGCAAGCGGAGAAACAGGCGTACTTCCCTGATTAAGTTGCAGACTGTTGAACATGTACTGATGATGGTAGCCATTGTCTACAAAATCCCAGAATTTGTTTTTGCTGATGCCTGCCAGATTGGTCTTCTGCCGAAAATGATCCTCAGCGCTCATATCCAGTACTACGATATCAGAAAGTGCATCATTGTTAAAATCTGCAAGATCTACTCCCATTCCAAAAAAAGAAATGTGCTGTGTAGTCTGATGAATGGATTCGGTGAACGTTACATAGCCGTTATCATTCAGTCCGTTACTGAGGTAGAGGTAATCATGTTCATAAAAGTCATTTGCCACATACACATCATCCCAGCCATCCTGATTGAGATCAGCTACTGCTACTCCCAGACCATATCCATGTTTGCTTCCCTCAATTCCTGCTTCCGCACTCACATCTCTGAAGAACCCTTCATCATTTCGGTAGAGTTTATCCCCAATGTAGGGATCACGTCCACCTTCATTAGCAGCAATCATCCCGCTGTAGTATTCCATTCCATGATTGACCAGAAACATATCCAGGTCACCATCTTTGTCATAATCAAAGAAAACAGACTGTATAGAATAACCCGGATCATTGAGTCCATAGGCTTTTGCCTGCTCCAGAAAAGTACCATCACCCTGATTGATATAGAGCAGATTCTCCCGGTTTTCTGACTGTAGATTACCTGAACGGCACACATAAATATCAAGCCATCCATCTCCATTTACATCCGCCATATTGGTACCTGTACACCAGCTGTCTGTGCTGATCTTTCCTAGACCTGCTTCCAGGGTTACATCCTGAAATTTTAAATTGCCCTGATTGAGATATAGTTTATTAGACACTGTGTTACCTGTAAAAAACAGGTCCGTTTTACCATCCTTATTGACATCTCCTGCAGCCACGCCACCACCGTTATAGTAATACTGATAGGTCAGGATATTACGGTAGGCATCTTCCGTAAGCTCATTGATAAAATAAATTCCTGTTTCATCAGGCTGACGGTCAACAAAATTTGGATTAGAATCCTGCACCTGCTTTGGATGTGATGTCGTTATCCATGCAGCTTCTTCTTCGGTATGGCTACAAGAAAAAAGTATGGCAACAATCATCAGACCTAGTAGAAACTTCTTCATGCCAACAAGGAGTCATGTATAAACATTTGACTTAAGTAAAGGTCATCATTAATAATAAAAGAAGGTGCTTACTACACCTTCATTTACTGTTATGAAATCAAACTACTCAAAGCCTTCGTTTACATTTTTCTCATATTCAGGAATTTCTGAAAAGAAAGGGCTGTCCCAGGGAGCTGTATTGCCTTCCCTGTCTCCGGATGGAATGGGTTCCCGCAGCCCCTGTAAATAAAATAGGCGGTCACCTTCAAAAGCCATCTCCTTAAAGCGCTCCTGGTGGATGGCATTCTCAAGTTCCGCATCAGCTCCAGAAAAATCTCCTATGCCGGCACGGTTACGCACCGCATTCAGATCGGAGCGCGCTCCCCCAAAGTCTCCATCACGTGCCCTTATCACTGCCCTTAATAGATACATATCTGCCAGTCTGAGTATCGGTAGGTTGGTTATTCTGTCTCCGGCACGATAGTATTTATTCCCCCATACATAGGTGTTATTCGTTTGAAAATTCCCGTTGGGTTCAGGATAAATATTTTCGGCCAAGGTGTCTGACTCGCTTGAAGGGAGCAAACGCAGAAACAACTGTGAAAACCTTTTATCATTAAGCGCTTCCGAGGTCAGATCACCATTTGCATCCTCCCAACCCACCTGCTGTAGGAAACTGTTGCTGGCATACATAAAACGCCCTCCGTTAGTCTCCGGCCCACTTGAAAACTGATTGTTGGCATTATACCACTCAAATCGTCTGGGATGCTTCCAGTTACTGGAGCCCCCAAGTCCATCACCTGCCCAGAGCGCATAGTACCAGATCACTTCGTTCCCTCTTTCCGGACCGGTTTTATTAAACGCTTCTATGGGATCCTGGCTAAGGTCATAGTCTCCACCATTTTGCTCAATGACGAAGTTAAGCTCAGCGAGTGCTTCATTATGAAAATCTGGTCCCATGTGAAAGAGCACCTTGGCCAGAAGAGCCGCTGCAGCAAACTTATTTGCTCTTCCATCTGCATAAGATGGATTGTGGACCCCTTCTACAAAACGCTCAGGCAAAAGGTCTTTGGCCATTCTGAGATCCTCTACGATCAGAGTAAAAAGATCGTTGGTAGAAGCCAGTTCTGAAGTTTTTGCCTCGTCAAAATTTGCTGCCTGCCGGATTCTGAAAGGAATGCGCTTTTCTTCATTAGGATAAGGAGGCATATACACCCTGGTCAGCCAATAATAAGCATAGGCTCTTACGAAGTGAAGTTCTCCTTTGATCCGGTTGACCTCATCGGGCCTGCCTTCACCTGGATAAGGATTTCCATCGTTTTCTTCAATAAAGCCAAGCGCCCCATTGGCAAACCCTACCGCAAAGTAACCACTGTTGAAAACCGAATTATCATAAAGGGGTACCTGTATACCTGTCTGTCGATCATACATCTCCTCAACATCACCATTTACACTAAAACCGGCGGTGACTGGTGCCAGGTTGATGCCATCAGCATACACTTCGCCTGCAATACGCCCAGCACCAAAGATAGTACGAAATCCACCATTACCGGTCAAGCCATAATATGCTCCTATAGGCGCTTTTTCAAAATCAGCCAGCGTTTGCCAGGGGGGCTGAACGGGTCTTTCCAACTCAAAATATTCTTCATTATCACAGGCTGTAGAAAAGACTAGAGCGCTGATCAGTAAGCAATTGATATATATATTTTTCATAAGCTTTTCTTGGTTGTTTTATCAGAATGAAATGGTTGCTCCCACATTCCAGCTACGCACCTGAGGTAGGGTTACCCCAATCCAGCCCTGTCCCAGGTTACGCCCCTCTGCGCCTCCCAGGTTGACTGCTTCGGGGTCATAACCATCATATCCGGTGATGGTAAACAGATTATTGGCCGATACATAAACTCTCACTCCACTCAGCTTTAATCTTTCCATCATTGGAGTAGGCAGGTTGTAGGCTAACTGAAGCGTTCGCATACGCAGATAATCTCCCTTTTTCAGAAATTTATCATGAACCTGGCCGGACCTTTGGTTGTCAAAGCGTTCGTCAGCGGTGATGCTGCCATCTTCATTAATTACATCATAGCGCTGGTTCCAACTGAGCTGAGGCCAGTCTGCATCCCTGTTATTGGTCGTCCAGGTATTGCCCACGATATCGCTTCTGATAATTCCTCCTCCAGTATAAACATAGGCCTGAGATCTTTCGGCAAGATCATAGATGTAATTTCCACCGGAAAAGGCTAGCATGGCAGAAAGTTCAAAGCCTTTGTAGCGGAAGTTATTGGTAAATCCTCCAAAATAGGTAGGCAAGCCTGTCTTTTCTGTAAAATCAAATAAATGGTTACTTAGGTTACCCCTGGTAGCAGGAATAGTGTTCCCCGTTCTTACCCTTTCTCCGGTTTCTGCAAAACGTTCAAGGTCCATTTCATAAATCAACTCATAGCCTCCTTCAGGATCAATACCGGCGTATTCTGCCAGGCGGAAAAAACCGAGAGACTCGCCGGCCTTAGTCACCAACGCATTACTATTTACATTGTACAACTCCTCACCTTCTCCTCCTGTCAACTTTTGTACTTCATTCCTGTTGGTGGTAAAGTTTAAGCTGGAAGACCAGGTAAACCCACCCCTGTCAATATTGATGGTATTGATAGTGAATTCCCATCCCTGATTGCGCAAATCACCAATGTTATTCCATATCCTGGGGTTATTGGCAAAAATTCCGGAAGATTGCGGTACTTCTACCTGTAGTAAAAGATCCTTGGCATCCTGCTGATAATAGGCTACAGTACCACTGATTCTATTTTCATAGAGTTCAAAATCCACCCCCACATCTACCGAGTTGGTAGTCTCCCAGGTAATAGCCTGATTCCCTATTCTGGTAAGTAGGTCTCCTGCTCCCACATCACCATACCGTCCCCAACCTGCGTAGCCTGTGGTGGTACCCAAAGGATCAATGGAAGAGTTGCCGGTTTGACCAAAGCTCGCTCTAACCTTCAAAAACTCAATAGGCTCAATATTCTGAAAGAAGCTTTCTTCAGAAAGTATCCAGCCAGCTGAAGCAGCCAGGAAATTACCCCAGCGCTCTTCGGGCGCAAAAACAGAGGAAGCATCTCTCCGAAAACTAAAGCCCAGGAGATAGCGGTCTTTGAGTTTATAATTTAATCTGCCAAAAAATCCACGAAAATAGATTTCTCCTCCCAATCCGGCAGATACTCTCTGTACATCTCCTGGTGCACCAACTTCCGGGGCTTCCCCAAATAATTCCTGTGCTTCAATATTACGTGCCCGGTTTTGCTGCTCGGTAGATTCTACACCGGCTACTATACCTATGTTATGCAAATTACCAAAATTGCGGTCATACGAAGCATATAGGTTATAATTTAGCCGACGGAAAGTGGATGAAAAGTCAAATGCATACTTACTATTTTCTCGTATCACTGTATTTCCCCACTCAACATTGTTGGATTGGATAAGATCAAAAGACAGTTCGGAGCGCAGTGAAAGTCCCTCTACAAAAGGTAGTTGATAACTCAGGTTTAAGCCTCCAATGGCACGATAGGTTTCCAGATCATTGATATAATTATTTCTGTTTAATGAAGCTCTGAGATTTCTGCCGGAAAGCGGGTCAAAGAGTATAGGATTCCCTTCTGTATCCCTTAGGGTAGGATGAAAAATGGGTAGAATAGGTAAAGCACCCGAATTTGCCATATCATAACCTCCAAGCGCTATGTTTGAATTACCTCCCGGTGCTCCACCGTTGGGAGCCCTGCGATTGTTGGTATAGCTTAGGTTGATCCTGGACCCGACTGAGAAATTCTCTGAAGGCCTGAAATCCACATTGGCACGGGTTGAGATTCTGCGAATTCTGCTACCCACCTGTATACCTTCATCTTCACGGTAATTGCCGGAGAGATAATAGTTGGCTTTTTCCGTTGAGTTTGAGGTAGAAAGGTTAAAGTCCATAAAACTACCCTGCCGTAAAGCTTCATCAAACCAATTGGTATTGGCAATCTGCTCTCTGCTCAGCACTGCATTTGGGTCCCTTGCATCGTTGAGGATGGTATTGGGGTCAAACAAGGGTAAGCCTCGGTTTACACGAGATTCATCCACCACAGACAACCAGGTGGGTCCATCAACAAATCCTATTTCCTGGGGTCCTCTCAGAACATTGGTCACCCCATAATTTAGACTCACATCGGTAGTCCCTTTAGCTCCTTTGCCTGATTTTGTGGTAACAATTACTACTCCATTTGCCCCTCTTGAGCCATAGATAGCAGTTGCAGCCGCATCTTTGAGTACCTCAATAGATTCAATATCATTGGGATTTATTGTTGCCAGAGGATTCTGAGAGACGGTATTAGCATTGCGGGAAAATCCATCCAATTCACCTCCCCCCTGTCCGCTCAAAATCATACCATCAATAATCCACAGAGGTTCTGTACCTGATGAAATGGAATTGGTACCCCTTATGAGTACCCGTGAAGGGGCACCAGGTACCCCGCTGGTTGATGTTACCTGCACACCGGCAGCCTGTCCCTGTAAGGCCTGATCAAGGGAAGGTGCCGCTTTGAAATTACTTAAATCCTCAGACTTAATGGTGGCGATAGATCCGGTAATATCCCGCTTCATTTGGGTACCATACCCAACCACCACCACTTCGCTTAGTGACTGTACATCAGCCGTCAGAGAAACATCAATCGTTGATTGATTACCGACTTCATATTCAGCGCTGAGATATCCTACCGATGAAAAAACCAGGGTGTTGTAGCCGGTTGGTACTGTAATACGATAATTTCCATCCACATCAGTTACTGTACCAATGGTAGTATTCTTGACGACCACATTGACACCCGGCAAAGGCTCACTATTGTCCTGATCTATCACTTTACCGCTCACTGTCTGGTCCATGCTTTGCATCATAAGCGCAGCTTTTCGGCTCAGTGGTTTGAGCAAGTTTACCTTTCTGGTATCACTTTTTTCGTTAGTGTCTTCTTCAGAAGCTGGAGCTAGCTGTATTTTTTTAGGTGCTTCAAAAATCAAAAAAGTATTATCACTGTACTTTTTGTACTTTAGATTCAGTGGTTTAAAAATCTTATTCAGGTATACTTCCAAATTTTCAGGATACTTTTCCTGACCGATTTTTGCTACTTTTTTTTCTTTCAGCATATTCAGGTCATAATCAAAGCTGACCTGATAAATATCCTCAAGCTCGCTCAGGACTTCTACTAATGACTTTTGATTTTCCTGTAATGACTTTTGATTTTCCTGCTGATCATTATTGAGTTTAAGACCGGCAGGCTGTTGTATAGAGGCTATTCCCTGGGCTTGTAGGTTGTGGGAAATGATCAATACTACTCCCCAGATGAGCAGTTTATTAAGTTTCCATAAATGTTTACTCATAGTACATGGGTTTTGTAAAAAGAATGAATGTTTTAATTAATTTTTTCAGGTAGTTTGCTTATGGTTACTCCTTCTTCACTTCTCTCAATTTCCAGTTGATACAAGGTTGAAATTTTGTCAAGGAGCAGTTCGGGTTGATCTGCAGGGGCAGAACCTGTGTATTGGTAATTTCTAATTTCTTCAGGGTCTACTGAAATTTCCCATCCGTAGCGTTCGTGAAGTACTTCCAGTACTTGTGCTAGCGGCATGTTTTCAAAAATCAGCTTATTGTCTTTCCAGGAGACGATAGTTTCTGTATCCACTACTCTCTTCTCAAGCCGATTATTCACATGTGAAAGCTCAAGCTGTTCTCCCGGAACCATCTCTATCCGCTGGTCCTGTTTTCCTTGCACGATCACTTTACCGCTGCTCAAAGTAACCTGTGTCTTGGTACTACGACTATTAATATTAAATGCAGTTCCCACTACCTCAACTTGTAATTCGGGGGTATAGACTATGAATTTAAGTTTCTCTGGCTTGTGCTGCTCAGAGACTTTGGTATACACTTCTTCCACCTCAAACCAGGCTTCTCCCTCCAGCCATACCTCTCTGCTTCCTGCTCGGGTATCCCAATCGGCTGCATAGCTGATTTTAGAATTAGCATTCACTACTACCTTAGAGCCGTCTGGCAATTCAACCTTTTTGGTTTCACCATAACTGGTAGCATGAATGACCTTTGAAGATTGAAAGAAAAATACTATAAATGATAGCCCAACGATGAGGCTAATAGAAGCAGCGACAGCCCAAGGGTAACGATAGAAGTAAGACGTAGAAGAGTTCTTATTATCCTCCAGAAGAGTGCTTTTGATTATTTGCCAGTCTTCTTCCATCATAGTCTCCTCAGGCACTTGCCTTTGCTGGTGGAGCTTGAGCAGGATATGTTTTGCTGTATTCAGATCTGGCTCTTTTTCCGGGTAAAGTGCCAAAAATGAACTCCAAAATTTGTCAAGGGCTATGCTAGGTTCAAATACCCATTGCCTGAATTTTGGGCAACTTAGGAAATCCTCTGTCTGGTAATGTTGAAATTGATGGGGCACAGCTATTAATTTTTTCCTTATAGGAAAGCGAAATGAAAAATCTCACGGTTTTCGCCAAGAAAAAATTAATAATTACAATTTTATCTTTATAATAAGTTATAAAATATGAAAATCATAATTTTATGAGCTAAATTATGCGTAATTTATACTAACCAACAGTAATAAATATAGCAGATTTTCATCCATATGTACCCTCAAATTTTTGATGGCCAGTGACAAATTGTTGTAAACAGTATTGATATTTATCTTCATGATATCCGCTACTTCTTCACAACTTAGATTTTCATAGTAGCGCAAATAGATCACTTCACGCTGTTTTTTGCTGAGTTTATTTACGGCATTTTTAAGGTGCAAACTCTGATCCTGTAAATCTTCTGTATCATGCTGCATGCTGTTGTGCACCAAATGCTGATAGCTATCAACATCAAGTTTCTTCCTTTCATTTTTCAATAAGCTTATCAGTACTCTTCTCAAGCCTTTAAACAAATAAAATTTAATATGATCAGTATCTCCCAGATGATCTCTTCTTCTCCACAAATCAATAAAAAGAGTTTGTATAGCATCCCTTACCATTTCACTATTACTATAAATCTTCATTCCGTAAACATATAGCGAATGATAATGTGATTGATAGATTTGTTCAAAAGCAGACATTGACCCTTGTCTGAAGGAATGCCAAAGTAAAGAAGACCTCTTATCCATAAGCTTTTGAACTTAAATTAACAGTCATGCTAAAATATAACTTTGATAAAAATAATATTAAATTCTTAATTCATTTTATTTATAAATGCTTATTTCTTTATTATTCCTAAATATCTAATAAAATAAACCTTACTTTACAAATACCCTTTTTACTATTGATATTCATTTTTTTGCCTAAAGATTGTATTTAGCAATAAAAGGTGGGCTGTTGTCTTACTATTCTCTGAAGAAATCTCTACGACCTTATTTACTATTCAGGTTTGAGTCAATTCATACACAGTATTAGAGTGGGTTTACATAAATGGTAATTATTTGACTTCTGTAAAGGTCATTATGGTTTCCTGCTACGAGTTCAGCCATTGATAGTGGAACACTCTGAAGTCTGTTAGATACCGAGCGTTCCTGGTCTTACATCTCTTTCTTCTCTGAAGAGCTATCTCCCGACCCGGTAAATACCTGTTTGGAGCTGATAAAGAATACAGTTGACGACCTTTGAAAGACTGTTCGTGGTCTTGAAGCCTCATTTTGCTGTGAGAAAATATGGTAGTATAACTTATCCTATCTTTGCTTAGTACGTAGTACATGGAAGAGGATGGTTTATAGAAATCGCAAGTTTTGAAACACAAACTTCAACAACCTTCATTTTCTTCAAAAATTGAGATCACTTCATAGCTTGATCTGGTTAGAAATAAGCCAAACTGATTTGAAAAAAGTATGCATGGGCAGGATCAATTTATCTCTTTTCTACAACAAATTCACCCCTTGGAGGAGCCTATACTGCAGGCTTATCTCTCCAGTTGGGAAGAAGTCCACTGTACCCGGCGGGAGGTGCTGGTAGCTGAAGGAGAGACTGAAAAGTATATGTACTTTGTCCTTGATGGTATACAGCGCTCATATTTTTCCAAAGATGAAAAGGAGCATGTCATCCACCTGACTTACTCCCCTGCCCTGATTGCCGTGCCCGAGTCCTTCCTTATGCAACTTCCCTCACGCTATACCCTGGAGTGCATCACGTCCAGCCGCCTGCTACGTATCAGTTATCAGCAGCACCAGGCGATGATGGACAAGTACCCTGAAGTAGAGCGTCTGATCCGTAAAGCACTGGAACTGATCGTCGTTGATATGGTGCAGCGGCATCATGAGCTGATGGCTTTTACAATAGAAGAGCGATATGCTTCACTGATGCAGAGGAACCCCAAGCTGATCAACTTAGTACCACATAAGTACCTGGCCTCCTTCCTGCGCATTGATCCCAGCAACTTCAGTAGACTCCTGAATCAGCACCCGATTTAGAAATCTTGTTCTGCAACAAGATTTTTTAATGATAATACTCTTAGTTTGCAGACCGGAAACTGGAAAGCTAAAGTCAATATGAAATTCATCACAACCATCGCACACATCCTGTTGGGCCTGATCTTCGTGGTATTTGGGCTGAACGGACTTTACACCTTCATCCCTGTACCCAAATACCATCCCTTTATGGAGATCATGGTATCTACCGAATTTATTGCAGTGGTTAAGGTATTAGAAATAATAGGTGGTTTACTGCTAATTATCAGGAGGTATACCCTGCTAGCACTGCTCATCCTGGGGCCTATTGTGGTGAACATCCTACTGTACCATCTGCTGATTGATCACCGGAATATGGTCATGGGCTTTGTCAACCTGTTGCTTTACGGCATATTGATTTACCACTATCGCGGATATTTTGAGGTATTTCTGACCAAAAAGCCTATCACCTCCTCTCCTCAAAAGCACTCCTTAGTCTAAGACTCAGACTTTGTTGCCATTGGGAGCAATGGCAGCCAATTTGGGCGAGTGGTCGGTACTTGACAAACTAGATATTGCATTTTTCAGCCCTGATTCTGCACGGTATCTGGGATGTTCTACACCACAAAAGTAAGATTCTGGCAAAATGCCAGGATGGTATTCCCCCTTATGTGCCACCTGAGAGTGGCTTATGGCCACTTATATATTCTTTATGACCACAGAAATTAAATTTATATGAAAACTGTACTCGTAAGCGGTGCCAGTTCCGGTATTGGCCGGGCAATTGCCTATAAACTACATCGCCAAGGTTACCAGGTTTTTGGCACCAGCCGCAAGCCTAAAAAAATCACAGAAGCACTGCCTTACAAAATGCTGCCGTTGGATGTATCCTCTCGGGATTCTGTACAGGAATGCTTGGCACTTTGCCTGGCAAAAGCCGGAAAAGTAGATATTCTCATCAATAATGCCGGTTTTGCACACATGGGTTGTGCTGAAGAGATGAGCGAAAAAGAGGCTCGCTTCCAGGTGGAGACTAACTTCTGGGGCTACGTCCGAATGTCGCAGGCAGTATTGCCCCATATGCGCCAACAGCAAAGCGGTAAGATAATACAGATCTCGTCGCTGGGCGGGTCCATTGGCATCCCGATGCAGGCTTTTTATGCCGCCTCCAAACATGCCGTAGAGGGCTATACCAAGTCGCTCCGCATGGAGGTGAAACCTTTCAATATCAAGGTGGTACTGCTAAAGCCCGGATTCATCCGTACCAATATGCATGCCTCTTTTATGTACGGAAAAAAAGAGTTGCCCGAATACCATGCAGTTAGGGAAAGTGTCCACCAGGAGATTTCTGAATCTCTTCAAAAAGGCGACCCGGTGGAGAAAGTGGCTGATAAAGTGTATGAAATTCTTCGCAAAAGAAACCCGGCTATTTACTACTCCATCGGTACCAGCGGAAGACTACTACCGATTCTTTATAGCCTTTTCCCTCGTCTTTTTGAGTTTGGTAGCATGAAGAAGTTTGGACTGGATAAGTTAGTACCAGGCTAATATTTTTTCTTTTTACCTGACCTGTCTGTTCGGAACTTCCAGGAATAAATAATATTACGACTTCACACCACTTATCTGATTCAATAAGACTGGTTTTTTATTAGCAAGTAAAGGTGAACCTTAAAAATGAAAAAAGTAGCACTGTCCAGAGCTATGCTACTTTTTTATTATGTATGTACTTAAAAACTAAATGTTAGAGAGTAGGTTCTACTACGAAGAATGTTTCTCCTGCACCACCCTGACCCAGTACGCTGCCGCGCTTACCTTCATCAGGAGTGAAGAAATAGAGTGGGCTGCCCTGGAAAGTTAGCTGTGGCCCCAAATCATCTTCACGATAGAAACTGTCAAAATCATCCGGGCTCAAAGAAGACGGTATGATCAACTCTTCCGGAGCTTCAAAGGGAGGCCAAACCTCAGCACATCCACCCGCACAATTGCTGACATTCTCACCATCGTTGATTGAGCGATACAAACTCACGCCAAACTCATCCACTAAATAAACCACCGGATCTTCGCCTTCTACAACGGATTGCTGCCCCAGCAGTACCGAATAGTCAGGTTTGGCAATGTGGAATACGCCACCGCGTCCGTCGCCCTGGGTATCTCCGGGGGCTTCCAGTACGCCATCTGCCTCAGGTGAAAAGTAGTACAGCGGCCATCCTTTGAAAGCGATCTGCTTTTGTCCGTCTTCACGGGTAATGGCACTAAAATCACCGTTGCTCAGGCCAGAACCTAATTCCAGTTCGTAAGCCTCACCAGCAAGCGCGGGCCAAACTCCGGCACAACCTCCATTACAGTTACTCTCGCCACTTACATCTCCGGCAAAAAAGTACAATGACTGATTGTCCTGATCAACCAGAATATCTCCAAACTCACCATTACTGGCTATTTGCACTTTTAATTCTGTCTCCTCTTCTTCCTCATCTCCACCAAAGAGATCTTCAACCTCATCTTTACAACTGGAGAGCAAGCTAAGTACAATAATAGCCAGGCTCAGAGGTCTGAAATAATTAAAATAAATTTTCATGATTTTAAGGGTTATTAGTTATTAAAAGGTTATGAGTTAGAAATACTCAAATCATTATTTCCTATAATTGATTACTGGTCGTTACTACTGGTTTTCCTGTGTAGTCATGCTACCTCTATCGTATTTTGTGTAGATGAGTAATTTAGTGCCAGGCGGCCTGTAGAGAAGCGTTGAATCCGGAAATACTATGGCTTTCAACTGCTCATCTGAATGCAGTAGATTGGGTATGTTTTAAAGTATAATGATTTTGTAGGATGATTTGACCTGTCAGAGCCAAAACCGGCTTAACATCTTTCATCTCAAAGAGTAGGAGTTACTATTGAATTAAACAGCGCAAAATTAGCGCTGAAACTCCTCTTTTTTCGACGATACGCTACCTGATGCTTATCGCGTTCGGGACTGAAGTTTTTTGCTTTTAGCCCTTTAAGTTCTCCCCGCACTTCAAATACAACAGGGGGCATTCTCATATCTTGTTTCCATATTCTGCTGCTCTTGGCTTGCGGTCCTTTGGCAGCATTATGCTGTGTAAGCAGAATCGTTGTACCTGAATCACTGTTTTTCCAGGGCTTTTGGTTCTTTGCCACCAGATCTTTCAATGTGTCACGCGGGACATTTCCCTCAACGGATTTTGCACGCTGGGCGATTTCTATGGATTAAGCAAGCACCGGTATATAGTTTTTTTCATATTTCCGGTTATCTCTAACACAAGCGAAAAT
>NZ_JBBPHP010000048.1:0-46866 GCF_038039535.1 Catalinimonas locisalis
GTCAAAACCTTCAAGACGACCGAAGATGGTAAGGAGTTCATTACCGGTATTTTTCTGGAAGGAGATTTCTTTGGATTCATGCCTTTACTCAGTGAAAAGGAAACTTATACCGAAACTGCCGTAGCTATGGAAGAGGCTGAAGTCTGCCTGATTCCGCAGGAGGATTTCTTCAAATTTCTTTACAGTAATCGCGATGTAGCCAACACATTCATCAAGATGCTTTCCAATAACCTGATGGAAAGAGAGGAACAACTGCTTCAGGTATCTTACTTCTCTGTAAGGCAAAGGGTAGCCGAAGTACTCCTGAGAGTAAGTGAACAATCCGCTAAACAGGATGAGTCATTGCCCGAAGTCACTTTAACCAGAGAGGATCTTGCCGGTCTGATCGGAACGGTGAAAGAAACAGTGATCAGAACCCTGGCAGACTTCAAAGAGGAAGGCTTGATTGCTATTGACCGTAAAAAAATCACCATTCTGGACAAGGAACGCTTAATAAGAGTGAAGTCATAGCTTATGGTTTAAGTAGTAGTCCTGCTGCATTTCCGAATAGTTCGGGATGATTTTAATCACCTATTTTTTCAAACATAGATCATTTTAGCTCAGCTTATTTAGCTTTTTCTTTACCCCATCAAAAGGTTTTTTGTAAATACTAAAGATGAATAAGGAGCTTTCAAATGAACGTCTGGAGCATAAGTGGAAGATACACCTCTACCTGAAGGTATGCAATACACTTGCTGAAGGAGAGGCTTCGGTCCGAAACCTACAAAATCGTCATCCTCCCCTGGAACATCTTTCTGTATTGGGAAAAGTGAGTGGCTTCAAAGAACTGGATTTCCGTCATGCATCCGCATGTTTTACTCATTTGACGTCTACAAAAATCCATATCCTGGATATTTCGGGTATAGGAAAAATTTTTGTTGCAGGTTCATTGTCGTCTCTATTACTAGAAAAAATTGATGGCAAAGCCCTGGGGTCATTGGAAGGAGGCTTGATGGGAATTCTGAATGGTTATGGTTTGAGTCATAAAAAAACCACCCACTACCTGGAGCATCTGCGGAACGGCAAACTGCTGATCCTTGGGTGGGAGTACGCTTCGCTGCTGAAAAACAATAACTCTTTTTCTGCAGGAATCGCAAAATAAAAGCTAGCCCTAAGCCTGGCTACAAAAAATCAATCTTAAAAGAAATCTTTCAATTTAATGTATGCAGAGATGGCAAAAAAGATCATAGTCACAGAAAGAGATTATGCGTTGATATCTAAATTCATCAATTATAATCCCAAAAATCTGTCTTATTACGCTTATTCCAGACTTGTGGATGAATTAAAAGAAGCCAGTATTGTCGCTGGAGATAAAACACCACAAGGAGTAATTGGCCTGAACTCAGAAGTGATGTTGTATGAAAATACACTTGGAAAAGAGATTAAAGTAACTTTGGTACTTCCCAGCAAAGTAAATCCTAAAAACAACATGGTTTCAATATTCTCCCCCTTGGGCGTCGCGCTGATTGGATATCGTGAAGGAGACTCCGTGGAATGGGAAGTACAAGGAAGCGTACGGAAGTACAAAATACTCCAGGTAAACAATAGCGGAAATAAAAAATAATTTAAAGCAAAAATCAGCATTTACTGTATTGTATTGCCTGCTCCTCTCATCGTCAGGCCAAACAGGTTTTTTAATTTCAATTACTTTATACATGTTTAATATCAGCAGCTTAAGAAGGGGAAATAGTCTGGGAATAGATTTAGGCAACAGCAATACAATTTTTACTGAGAAAGAGGAGCAATATTTCTCTCAGCCTTCATTCATTGCATTGCATAAAGATAAAAAAGCAGTGAAAGCAGTAGGGCAGGAAGCCTATGATATGCTGGGTAAAGCCAGCGAGCAGTTTAAAATTGTAAAGCCACTAAAAGGTGGAGTAATCATGGATTATGATTCAGCCAATTGTATGGTAAAATCACTGATCAAAAACCTAAATGCCAGATCTTCCTTTTTTTATGGTTTTGATAATGTGGTGGCTGGTATTCCTTATGATACTACTGAAGTAGAACGCAGAGCGCTGCGCGATGTACTTGAGCAATTTAAGGCGCATCGGAAATATTTGATCTTTGAACCTATCGCTGCCGCCATTGGCATGGGGCTGAACATTCAGCAACCCGATGGCAAATTTTTGGTAGATATTGGCGGAGGTGTCACTGAAATTGTGGTCATCTCCCTGTCTGGCGTGGTTTCGCATCAATCTATCAAAATAGCAGGAGACACATTTGACGAGGATATTCAGGATTACTTTAGAAAGCGGTATAATATGTCTATTGGAAGCAAAGTAGCCGAACAACTCAAGATCAAGGTAGGTGCTGCAATAGATTTACCAGATGATGTTCCTGAGGCATGTAATGTGATAGGAAAAAATCTGATGACTGGTCTGCCGGTGAGCATACAGATAAACCACGCAGAAGTAGCGGATATATTAAACGGCTCGCTTGTCAAGATAGAGGATGCAATTCTTAAAGCGCTTGAGGAGTGTGAGCCAGAGCTTGCTGGTGACATTTATGGTAATGGAATTCATCTGACGGGTGGAGGCTCGCTACTGAGAGGTTTTAAGCAAAGACTGGAAGCCAAAACCAGACTTCAGGTGTATCATGACACCCATGCATTACAATCTGTGATCAAAGGCATTGCTACTGTTTTAAAGTCACCGGATACATATAAAACTGTGTTATTTTCGTGATTGATTAAGCTTAAAAATACAGCCATTCAATTTCATTGATATTTATCACTTATTTATGAAAACTGAGAGCAGCATCTTATTTGGCCTGTTAATTACATTTACAAACTAAAGTAAATCAATAACCTAATTGCCAAATTTTCTATATCAAATTTAACGCTTTTACCTTCTGCTTCTTTGGCCAAAATATCATTCAGAAAAATAGTGTTTTCCAGTGACAAAGATCATCATTTTCATATGATATGTATCGTTTCATGCCGGTCTGCTTATTGCTAATTTGGAAAACATAAGGTTACTCCAATTTCGCATTTTCCCTCTTCGGAAGAAGGCGAATTAACCTTTCTTATGAACAATTTTAAGGTGAATAGTATGACGCTGGAAAGACAATTTATCAAAAATAAAAGCAGCCTTATATACAGAGGTATAGGAGCCATCACATTTGGTCTGGTAGCCTTATGTTATCCGGGTGATGAAATCAATGCATTGGCATTCCCATTTGGCCTACTCTTGCTGGTTAGCGGGTTAATCAATATCACCAGGTATATTAGCCTTAGAAAAAATAAATCAGGCAGTATATTCTCACCTGCAGGAAAAGGAGCAACAGAAATATTCATCGGGAGTGTAAGTCTTTTTACTGCTGTTGCAAAGATTGATCTACTTTGGGAACTGATCGCGTTCTGGATCATCATGACGGGCGTTTTTCAGGTTCTCACTTTTAACAGAATCAAGCATCTTATCAAGGAGTGGAAAGTTATGGTAGTGTTAGGAAATCTGGCAGTGATCTTTGGCACCAGCATGCTGGTAAATAACTCATTAAACATGGTTGTTCCCTCCTATGAGCTTGCCATTTTTACTATATTTTATGGACTTTGTTTTATCTATATTTACTTCAAACTCAAGGAAAAAAGCAAATACATCAAAGATAAGCCGGTAAAAGTTTTTGAATATAAAACAAAAGCTTTCTATGAAAAGATGGGGTAGCATTCAGCCTCCAAGCTTATGGGTTGGAGATTAATTTTATATGCTTTAGAAATTAAGATGTGAGTTGTATCAAGCCTTTGAAAATTCCGGACACCAAGCCTGTAAATATTTTGATAAATGAACGGTTCAAAAGATACCGCTATGAAAAGAAAGCCGATCAAAAGAAGTCAAGCCATACAACCCTTGAGCCGTGAACATCACCATAGCCTACTTTTGTGCTGGAAAATCAGAACAGGCATAAGAAAAAACATTGAGCTTGACCGTATAAAAAAATATGCTAACTGGTTTTTTGAAAAACACATCTCACCTCATTTTGAGATAGAAGAAAAATATATTTACCCAGTTCTTGGCAATGAAAACGAATTGGTAAAAAAAGCCCTTGCCGAGCATAGAAGGTTGACAAGGTTATTTGAAAACGATGAAGAACTGGAGAAATCGCTGAGCCGTATAGAGGAGGAACTGGAAGCCCATATTCGTTTTGAAGAGCGCATCCTGTTCAATGAAGTACAAAACATAGCCTCAGAAGAACAACTGAACAAAATTGCCAGACAGCATAGCGAAACAAAGTTTCAGGAAAATACAGAAGACGAATTTTGGAATTAACAGATGAATAATAAGATGAAGATTGAAGTATTTCCACTGTGAGAGGGGAAAAATTTTCTACTTCTGTTCAACTGTATTTTCAAATCGTCATTTTTTCAAAAACACCAGTCCTTTTTCCAAATCTTCCGTCACTTCCTGTACAGTAGTTTTTTCCAGCATTTCTTTGAGAGCATCTCTGATTTGCTTAAACTCATCATGAATAGGACAAGGCTTTCGTTCCGAGCATTCTTTTATTCCTAATCCACAACCTGTAAACAGTTTGTTTCCATCAATAGCCCTTACAATATCAATGAGTCGGATATCTTTTTTCCCTTCTTCAATATAAAAGCCACCGTGCGGACCTTTCACTGAACTGATCAGGTCCATGCGGCTGAGGTTTTGCAGTATCTTGCCGGTAAAATGCTCAGGAACGTCAATTTCCTGACTGATATCACGAATCCCAACTTTTTTTCCTTCCTGGCTTTTGGCTACGATATAGATGACAGCTCTTATACCATATTCACATGCTTTAGAAAACATAATTTTTTCGTTTGTAAAATGTAAAGGCAAATTAAAGAACAAATTTCCACCTGCTTTCATTTAATATCAACAGAAAAAACCTCATTAGGAATGACGCTATAATATTCTTCATCAGGCGGAATCCATTGTAGTGACCATACATTATGATCCTCTTTCAACACATATTCTACCACAATGGGATATGTACCTGACTGCATTTCCTTCATGACTTCAGTATCATCATCATTTTCGTTTATGATCTTATCCCCATCTATGAAAACCCTGCCCGGACCTTCCTTAACCAGCTTAAAAAAATATTTTCCTTTTTCTTCAATGTGTATATTACCGCTAGCACGAACCAAAGCACCTGCTGTAATCGGCTGAAAAGATGATTGCTCAGTAAAATGTATAATATTTGCCTTTCCTGAATATGCTACCGCAACTTCTGATAGCTCTCCGGTTTTGAGATAAGCCAGATCAAACGTACTCACGGTGGAGGGAGCAAAAACATTTATTTCCAAGCCATTTGTTGAATTTGACTTCTGGTTTTTATCCTTAAAAACTTCAGAAAACTTAAGCGTTGGCTGATGCCTGATAGGAGTTTGGTGCACAGTAGAGTCATTCAGGGAAAAAATCCATCTCACTATTTTTTTAGCGTCTTTTTTCTCCAGAAACGGATGCTTGGTCATCTGCTCACTTCCCCACATACCTCCTCCACCCTCAATAATTTTGCTGGCCAAGCGGCTGATGGTGCTAAAATCCGCTTCGTACTTTTGCGAGATTTGTATATAAGTAGGTCCCACAGATTTATCTTCTATATTGTGGCAATTCAGGCAATCATCATTTCTGATGATGGTGAGCGCTGTTTTCTCTTTTACTTTCTTTTGCTGACGATTTTCTTCTCTTTCACTACAAGCTGGTAAGCAAAGTATATAAATGGCCAGTACAACTATGAATAACTTATTCCCTTCTCTTAATATCATCTGATGCTTACTAGTCCTGTTCTCCATATTTTGTGTTAGATATTTTCCTGCAAAATATAATAATTTACAAAAAGAGACAAAAAAGTCTTTTATTAGGTTAACTTATTGCCTGACTGAAAATGTATTGGGTATCAAAAAACCTGATGATAAGTATGAAAGCTTTTCATCAATAAAATTAGGCTAACAACTGAACTGCATATAATTTTGAAAAAATAAAAGAAATGGAGATAAGGTATTTACGTCTGATTAAAGCTATTGTGGAGGAAGGGAGCATTACCCGTGCCATTGATAAGCTCCATCTGTCACAAAGTGCGCTCAGCTACCAGTTGAAGGAAGCTGAAGTACAGCTGGGCACACCTATCTTCTATCGTCGTAATAAAAAACTGATCCTTACTCCTGTCGGAAAAAAGCTGTATAACACTGCTAATCATGTACTCAAGGAAATTGATTCAACAGAATCAGAGATCAAAAAACTGATCTCGGGAGAAACCGGAGTGATCCGCATTAGTACGGAATGCTATACCAGTTATCACTGGTTACCCCCTGTACTCAAAAAATTCAAAAATGAATTCCCAAACGTGGAGGTACAAATTGTTTTTGAAGCGACTCATCGTCCTATTGAGAAACTAATGGAAGGAGAACTGGACCTTGCCATTACCAGTAATCCTGAATCAAAGGACAAAGTGGAATATACTGAGCTTTTCTCCGATGAAATGTTCGCTGTCGTATCACCACATCACCATTGGGCGGAGCTAAACTATGTGGAGGCTGAAGATTTTGAGGATGTCAAATTGATTATTCATTCCTTACCACTGGAAACAGTCTCTATATTCAGAAACCTGCTTACGCCCAAAGGCATACAACCCAAAGACCTCATCATACTGCCCCTCACTGAAGCCTCCATTGAACTGGTGAAGGCCAATATGGGGGTGATTGTCATGGCCAATTGGGCACTCAAACCCTACAAAAACCAGGAGATCAAAACCATCAAGATCAACAAACATGGATTCTTCCGCCAGCAGTATCTGGCAAGAATGGAAGACCGGGATTTTCCCGCCTACTTTGACTACTTCATCAAGTTCCTGAGAGAGGAGATCAGGTTTGATGACAATGAAGAAACCAACTAAAAATTTTCTTTTTTTAACCATTAATATTTTTACAATGAGTTTACAAATCGGTGACGAAGCACCTAATTTTACTGCGCAAACCACTGAAGGAGAAATCAATTTTCATGACTGGCTCGGTCAGGGCTGGGGCGTGCTGTATTCACACCCCGCTGATTTCACACCAGTTTGTACTACTGAACTGGGAAGGACCGCACAACTCAAAAGTGAGTTTGAGCAGAGAAATACCAAAGTGCTGGCAGTGAGCGTAGACGATCTTGACTCACACAAAGATTGGGTGAAAGACATCAACGAAACACAAAACTGCACTGTTAACTTTCCTATCATCGCTGACTCTGACAGAAACGTGGCAGAATTGTACGATATGATTCATAAGAACGCATCGGCTACGCTTACGGTAAGGTCAGTATTCTTTGTAGGACCAGACAAAAAAATTAAAGCTACGATCACCTATCCGGCCTCTACCGGAAGAAATTTCCACGAAATACTCCGGGTAATAGACTCTCTGCAATTAACTGCTGATTATAGTGTAGCTACTCCTGCCGACTGGAAAGAGGGTGAAGATGTAGTCATCGCACCTGCGATCAAAGATGAGGATATCCCTGCCAGATTTCCTAAAGGACACAGGAAAATCAAACCCTATTTGAGACTTACGCCTCAGCCTAATAAGTAAATGGTTTTGCTGTATTCGTATGGAGAGGTGCCATGATTGGACAGAAGACAGGAGCCGGAAGACTGAAGAAAAAGTTTGTAAATTTATTTCATCACTCATTCGTAATTCGTAAGAAGGCAATTAACAATGGATTGGAAAGACGGCATAAAGGGAGGGCCATTTAGCTCGGATCAGCTTGATAAGCTTATCAGTGCGTTTTCGGACTTATCTTCTGAGCAGATACAATGGCTAAGCGGATATTTTGCTGGCACTACGCATGCATTAGCGCAGCAAACAGTTCCACCAAAAGGGCAAAACGCTTCAGCAGGAAAACTCACTTCAGATAAAGTGCCCTTATTGATACTTTATGGCACACAGACCGGCAACGCTGAAAAGCTTGCCTTGCACATGGAAAAGTGTGCCGAATCTACTTCTCTGGAAGTGATCGTAAAGAGTATGGCAGAGTTTAAAGGTAAAGACCTCAAAAAAGTCACTAACCTTGCCATTATCGTAAGCACGCAGGGCATTGGCGAACCTCCAGTTCAGGCCGAAGAACTCTACAATTTCCTCCATAGCAAAAGAGCGCCAAAGCTTGATCATATCAAATATTCGGTGTTGGCACTGGGCGATACCGGCTACGCGCAGTTTTGCCAGACGGGCAAAGATTTTGACAGTGTGCTGGAAAAACTTGGGGCAGCGCGAATTTGTAAAAGAGTGGATTGTGACATTGATTACGAAGATGATGCTTCTGCCTGGATAGATGCTGTATTAAAGGCACTGCAAAAAAGCGAGGCAACAATCTCTCCTACTCCACTTGTTAACTTTCAACAAAATGGTAATGGCCATCAGCAGCAACCTCAGTACAACCGGAAAAGTCCTTTTGAAGCTACGCTTTTGGAAAAGATCAATCTGAATGGCAGAGGGTCTAGCAAAGAAACCATTCACCTGGAAATTGGCCTGGAAGGCTCAGGGATCACCTACAAACCGGGAGACGCGCTGGGCATTTACGCACACAATTCCGAACGTTTAGTCAGCAGTATTCTGGAATCTTTGCAATTCACAGGTACAGAAGAAGTAGAAACTTATAAAGGGATATGCAAGCTTGAGGACGCTTTAACATACGACTATGAGTTGACTCCTTTAACCGCTCTTTCTTTGAATAAATACGCTGAATTGACAGGAAGCAGCAAGCTCAAAAAAACATTAGCTGAACCTTCACGTGTGCCCGAATATCTTTACGGAAGAGATATCATAGACCTTTTGAAGGAAACTCCCTCTAAGCTTAGTGCTCATGAATTAATCTCGGTGCTCAGGAAAAACACAGCACGAATGTACTCCATTGCCTCCAGCCAACAAGCCTATGAAGATGAGGTACATGCTTTAGTCTCTGTCATCCGATATCAATCTCACGGAAGGGTTAAAGAAGGATTTTGTTCATCCCACCTGGCTGACCGGCTTACTTTTGAGAATGATAAGCTCAAAGTTTTTGTAGAGGAAAATAACAAATTCCGGCTTCCAGAAGACGAGCAAACGCCTATCATCATGATCGGCCCGGGTACAGGGGTGGCACCGTTTAGAGCATTTATGCAACAAAGAGAAATAAGTGACAATCCCGGTAAATCATGGCTGTTTTTTGGAGATCGTAATTTTACTACGGATTTTCTCTACCAGACAGAGTGGCTGCAATATCTCAAAGAAGGTGTACTTACCAAAGCGGATGTTGTCTTTTCACGAGATAGTCAGGAGAAAGTCTATGTACAGCACAAGATGCAGGAGAATGGCAAAACGTTATATGACTGGCTGGAAAGTGGCGCTCACTTTTATGTCTGCGGCGATGCCATCAGCATGGCTAAAGATGTTGAAAAAACTTTGAAAGACATCATAAGAACGCAAGGGGATAAAACATCAGAGCAGGCGGAAGAATATGTAAAATACCTGCAACTGTCCTGTAGATACCAGACAGATGTCTATTAACCCACAACGCTACTTTTTTAAAATCTAAATATTTATAGATATGGCTGAACAAGATCATCTTTCACAGGAAGAACATATCAAGAAAAACAGTAATTACCTAAGAGGCACCATTCAGGATAGCCTCAAAGACCCTTTGACAGGCTCGCTAGCCCCAGAAGATATTAAGCTCATCAAGTTTCATGGTTCTTATCAGCAACATGACCGTGACCTTGAGCACGAACGTAAAAAACAAAAGCTGGAACCACTGTACCAGTTTATGGTGAGGGTAAGAGCAGCGGGAGGTATTACCCAGCCTCAGCAGTGGCTTATCCTGGATGAGTTAGCGGAAAAGTATGCCAACAATACGCTTAAGCTCACTACCCGACAGTCCTTTCAGTTTCATGGAATCCTGAAGAGAAATCTTAAATCTACCATCAGGTCTATCAATCAGGCACTGATGACCACTATTGCTACCTGTGGAGATGTGAACAGAAATGTGATGTGCAACCCCAACCCCTACCACTCCCAGGTACATGATGAGGTTTATGAACAGGCAGAAAAGCTCAGCGAATATTTCAAACCTAAAACCAAAGCCTATTATGAGATCTGGCTTGATGGAGAGAAAGTTGAGAACACAGCAGACCAAGAACCTTTATACAATGACACCTATCTACCCAGGAAGTTCAAAATAGCCCTGGCTATACCGCCCCGAAATGATATAGATGTCTTCGCCAATGACCTTGGGTTTATCGCCATAGAAGAAGATGGAAAGCTGACAGGATATAATGTATGTGTAGGTGGAGGATTAGGCAATACTTTAGGCGATGATGCTACTTACCCCAGGTTGGCTGACGTGATCGGTTTTGTCAGGCCAGAGCAGGTGATCCAGGTCGCTGAAGGTGTCATTAGTTTACAGCGTGACTATGGCAACCGTAAGGAAAGAAAAAACGCTCGTTTGAAATACACCATAGACAAAATGGGGCTGGAAGTGTTTAAGCAAAAACTTAATAGCTGGCTGGATTGGGAGTTAGAAAAAGCCAGACCCTTTAAGTTTACCACCAATGGCGATGCGTACGGCTGGTTGAAAGGAACCAATGGCAAGTGGTTTTATACTCTTTTTGTAGAACACGGCAGGGTGCTTGATGAAAAAAACTATCAGCTCAAAACTGCTTTAAGAGAAACCGCTAAAATTCACAAAGGTGATTTCCGCCTGACGGGTAATCAGAACTTGATTATTGGCAATGTCAGCCAGGCGGATAAAAGAAAAATAGAAAAGGTTCTGACTGACTATGGCGTGCTCAACCATCCTAAACTTACGGGTTTAAGACTCCACTCCATGGCCTGTGTGGCACTGAACACCTGTGGGCTGGCATTTGCCGAATCAGAACGCTACTTACCTTCTCTGGTGGATAAACTGGACCAGATCATGGAAAAATACAGTCTGGAAAAAGATGCGATCAATATTCGTATGACTGGCTGTCCCAATGGCTGCGCCCGCTCCTACTTGGGTGAAATAGGCTTTGTAGGCAGAGCCCCCGGACATTACAATCTGTACCTGGGAGCCAGCCACAATGGCGACAGACTTAACGCACTCTACAAAGAGATGGCAGATGAAAAAATCATTCTGGAAGCGCTGGAGCCCATCATCAAACAGTATGCTGAAGAAAGTGAAGACGCAGAACATTTCGGGGATTTTGTGATTCGTAAGGGCATAGTAGAGCCACACATTGTTGAACATCAAAACCTTGCTTTATGATAGCTGAGAGCACTTTATGTTTGTATCCTGTGGAAAGGTGAAGAAACATGCTATAATTTATCCTGTTTAGCTTTCCACTGCATACTTCTATCTGGAGACTGGAGAACACCTATAACCAGGCTTTCTTTCTACCATTAATTAGATTAGGGGCGGTTATCGCGAGACTGGAAAGAGGAAATTATGATATTACTGATTATTTACCTGCTCTTTTTTGCTCTATGAATGTATTCTATCAGTATGATACAAAATTAATCAACAACTTCTGTATCCAATCTATTTGCAGAGCTTTACCAGTTCTCTTTAGCATTATTCTCATAACCCTGACTGTTATTTTTTGTAGCGATAAAATAAACCCAAACCTAACAATAGCACCGTAACTCCACTACCCCACCACCAGTAGGAGAATTGGTACTTTTGTAGGGTAAGTGGTGAAGGATCACCCTGCACTACAAAACCTGCCCAGTAAAAAGGATGAGCAAAAAGCTCGTTGGTAGTAGTCAGATATTGAGTTTTAGCTTTTTGCAGGGCTTCATCTTTGCTCATTCCATCGGACAAGGCCTGGTAAAAATTGACCATAATCTCGGCGGTGGCCTGATCCTGTGCCGGCCACAAACTCATGATAATGCTGGGGCAACCTGCATAGGCGAAAGCACGGCCCAAACTCATCACACCTTCTCCTCTTTGTAACTTTCCAAAGCCGGTGTTGCAGGCCGAAAGGACAGTCATCTGAGCATTGAGCTTCATATTGTATAATTCCCAAGCATAGAGATTTCCGTCTTCTGATTGCTTGTTTGCCGAATCACGGCTTAGTGTATCTCTGTTCCAGGAATCGCCATTCCGGGAATCGCCATTCCGGAAACCTTCGTTCTGGATATTGTCTTCTTGGATGCTAAAAAGTAAACGGGAGTTCATAGGGTACATATCATCAATGATGGCATGGGTGGCCAGATGGATGATGTCATAGCTTGAAGCATATTCTTTGAATAGCTGTTCGTTAGCTGTAGCCCCTTCGTAAAACTGTCCGTTAAAATGATTTGCAATCGCATTTACTTCTGCTGTAGTGCCCTTCAGATTGGCTAAAGAACCGCGTTCTTCATCCGCAATGGCCAAAACCGCGGCACCAGCTGTATCCAGAGAAGATGACTTCTTTTGATTGAATGAAGGGGCAAATGCCAGATATTTGATTTCGCTGTTTCGCTTCCTGGCTTTCAATGATTCCTGCCATAGGGTAGCAGAATAGGCATAAGCAATCTGATGATCTTTGATAATATAGGGTAAATTGAAATATGTACTTTTATTATCCTCAGGAAGTGATTTTATGAAGACTCCGAAAGGAAGATAACTTAGCCCCCCATCCGGAATTACGATCAGATTTTTTCCCTGTATCAAGGGTTCGGCAGGAGCTATTAAGGTATGGTATAGTGTATAAGCACTATGGGTAAATTCATGGATATTATCTGTCTTATGGGCTATAGCTGACCTTACAATCTCTACGTGTTGGTGATACATACTGTCAATACTGCTGTGATAAAATGCAATATTGTTTTTATTGATCACAAAACTATAGATGCTGCTGTCTCCCACAAAATAGGAAAGTAGTGACGCTGATTTCTTGAGTTGCTGCTGAATCTGATCAACTGAGCTAAGACTTGTACTATATTTCAATTGATAATATTCAGGAGATTTCTGCTCCATGACATGGATAAGTGAGTCATAGCTGTTTTTCAACACAAAAATCTTATTCTGGTACGATTTGAAGTCTGAGCTGTCAGGATGTTTCTGTTGTTCTTCAAACAGCTTCCGTTTATAAAAGGCCAGATCTATTTTCAAAGCTCTTTCCGCTGACAATACTGAGGTAGGAATATTAGCAAACTCCTCAGCTTCCGATTCTTTCATGGCTTCCAGCAGAGCTACCGCCTTACTTTTTTCAGCCAGTGTAAAAGCTTGATTTATATATTCATTTTTAGCATTACGCTCATATAACAACCAGGCCGTTTCCAGGGCATCTTCAAAGTAATCTACGCTTTTTCCGGCCAGCAAATTTTTAGAAGTTGATGTCATCAGACTTTTACGGGTTTCCTGCAAAGTATTGGCTGCCAGTTGATAGGTTTGAAGAGCATAATTGAGGTCTTCCACTGTACCCGAACCTTTCTCTCCGTATTCCCGAAATGCCAGTGCCTTGGCATTTAGTACTTCGTATAGGATGTAGGGATTTAATGTCTGATCAATGGGTGGATTCTGGTAAATGTCCAGGGTATCCAGCGGTGCGTAAAGTACCTGTAGCGCCTGCTGATAGGCAGTGAGGCTTGCTGAAAAATGTTGTAACTTTCTATGTACATTGCCAATATTTGCATATACATAAGCAACTTCAGGATGGCTTAGCCCCACTGTTTGTTTTCTGACCTCCAAGTCTTTATGATAGTATTCCAGCGCCCTGTTGTAGTCCTGCATTTCTTCGTAACAACTTCCTATATAACCATAGGTTTCTCCTAGTCTGGATTGCCATACCTCCGCTAATTCCAGGTAGACTTTTAAGGCTTCTTGCTGATACTGTAATGCTTGCTCGCCCTGTCCTAACTTAAGGCTGGTATTCCCTATGTTATTATAGAGTGCTGCTATTTGAGGAGAATGATTTTCTCCTGCCTTTTCTAAAATGTTCAGCGACTTCCGGAAGTAAGCCAGAGCCTGCTCATAATTTTGCTGGTTGTTATAGGTAGCGCCAATATGAGAGATAAGAGCAGCACTATGCAGATCATTTTCTCCAAATGAAGCTATGGCAATGTCTAGCGATTTCTGAAAATAAGTCCGAGCCATCTCAGCATCGCCCTTTTGGATATAACAAATTCCGATGCTTTCGTAATCTCCGGCTACGTAAGCATGGTTTTCCCCAAACAAATGAATATCTATCCGAAGGGCTTTGAAGTAGTACTCAAGGGCAGTAGCGTTGTCACCCCGGTCTGCATAGATATTGCCTATATTAAAATAGCTACCCGCTACATTAGAATGATTTTCCCCAAATGCCGACAGAAAAAGCGGCAACGCTTTATGATGGTATTCCAGGGCTTTGTCAAATACTTCCATAGAAGCATAGGTAGCACCCAGTCCATTGTAGGCCGCAGCGGCAAACCGACTGGTATCCTGCCCGAGGGCGGTTAGCATATCCACACCTTTCAGGGTGTAGGCTATGGATTTTTCGGGCATATATTTGCGCCGGTATACATTCCAGATATTAATGTTCATTCTCGCTATTTCTGCCTCATGATCTCCCTGTAAATCGGTAAAAATGTCCAGAGCGGTTGAATAATTTTGCAAGGCTTCATCATACTGGCTGGTATAAAACTGATTCCACCCCAACTGATCATAGGCATTGGCCGTTTGCAAATGCTTTGCTCCAAGTTGTTGTACACTTAATGAGAGGGCTTGCTCAAGTAGCTGTTTAGCTTTATCATACTGACCTAGGTTATTGAACACTTCTCCTCTTCGGGTCATGCAATCAATATATTGCTCATAATAAATGCCTTTCTTATAAATCTTTTCTGCGATTTCAAAATATAATAGCGCACTGTCGTATTCTTGATCGGTTGCAAATGTAGCAGCTTTCTCATAATGCTGCCTGGCCATTGTTGTATCAGCCTGTACATTTATTTGCGCTATGCACGGACTGGCAAAGGAGAGCGCAAAAGGTAGAATGACATACTGTAAATGCCTGATCATAAATGATAATTGCTTTTTGATGCAAAGCCTATTTGCAAACTGTGGTTTACCTTTCCCGGCAACTATCTTAATATAAGAAAAGGAATTGTCATTGCCTTATTTCTGGGCGATGATTTACCATGCTTATAGTCAAGGACAAAACTTATTGTAAACGATATTGTACTTGCCGAGGATGGACTCAAAATCTTTTGCAGCCAGTTTTTGCAAAATCAGTGTACATAATAGTAACCATACATTTGATAAATGAAGAGCATAATTCCTGCTATTACTAAATAATAGTTGGCAGCTTTATAGAAGGCCTGATAACTCTTCTTATGTTTCCATGTGTTGATGATGAATACTATAGGAATCAACGCCAGAATTTGGCCCAACTCTACGCCTATATTGAAAGATACTATTTTAGACAGGAACTGTGCTGTGCCGACTTCAAAGGATTGTAACCTGGTAGATAAACCAAAACCATGAATGAGACCAAAAATAAAAACCATCAATAGCAGATTGGGAGATTGTATATTGAACTGTTTCTGAAAACCACCCAGATTCTCAAATCCTTTGTACAATACACTTAAAGCAATAACCGCATCTATCAAATGCTCATCTGCCCTGATGCCCAGGTAAGTAGCCCCAATCAACGTAATGCTATGACCAATGGTAAAGGCAGTGATGAAACGAACCACATCTTTGAATCCACTCAAATAGAAGATGACGCCTGCCAGGAACAGCAAATGATCGTAACCCGTGACCATGTGCTTTGCGCCGACATAGATATAGGCTAATAACCCTCCATTGTTTAATATTTCCTGATCAGCACTGCTTACCCCGTGTGCTAATAATACGACAGGGTAGCATAGCAGTATGCAGCATAGAGTCAATCTTAAAATTAATCGCTTCACTTATTTTTTCCGGTTAAACCAAAAAAACATCCCCCCTATCAGTAGAAGACTGCCAATCCAATAGACATAAGTTGGAATACCGGATTCCTGATCATGCGTATGGGTATTCTCTCCATGCTCATGCGTCACTTCAAAGCTAAGGGTCGCCCAGTTAGACTCATGCGTGAATCCTGGTTCTTCGGAATGAACCAGGTGAATAGTACGCAAATACCATATTCCATCTGCTGAAAGAGGTAGCTTTAAATTTCCATTGTCATCAGTGCGAAGTTGCGTACCGTAGGTATGCTGATGGTCTGAAGTTTCATGACCTTCATGAGTATGATCACTTTCTGATCCATGCGAATGAGGATGGCTGTGCCCATGCTCGCTCGTTCTGTAATCTGCATAGACCAGTTGATTAGCCAATGGCTCACCTCTTACAAGAAGTTTAACTTGCAGTTCGTCTCCTGTATGTAGGTTATAGGGATTGCTGAGAGGAATAAATTCAATGGGATAGCCCAATGCCGTTTGCCAGTCGTTCGTTCTTTCGTCACCCACCTGAAAGATGGCTTTGACATGCTTGGAATATTTTTCCACGGCATCGGTTTCAAGCTGGTCATTTTCCTTTCGCCATGCCAACATATCCAGCACACCATCATGCTCAAGATAACTGTTGAAATCAGTGGCAGTCAGTTCTATTGATCTTGGAACGGTAGAAACTCCAGCGACCCAGGTACCGGGTTCTCCGGTATTAAAACTTAAAATGGTAGCACTATCTTTTTCACTCCACTGAGCCGTGTCTACCTGAGAGCGTTTACCATTGCCTAGCAGGCTCACATCTACCATACGATCGCGCGTAATTACATTTTCACTCTTATCAAAAGTCCCATTGTAGAGTTCAATAGTCGCTGCGCTACCAGGCTGGAGAAAATAGGTGTCCAACTTCAGGTACATATCATGACTACTGAACAACACAAAAGCGATCAGAAACAGGAATATTTTTTTCATCAGAGGGGTATCGAGTAAAGGAGATTAGGTCTAATAATTACAAGCCAAAATTAGAAGGATTAAGCGAAAAGTAGAAGAAAATCTGATTGAAATGATGAGACTGTAAATATCTGGGAGAATAGAAAAACTATTGGGTTTACATATCAACCACAAGGGTTGCATAAATTATGTACACATAAAAGGGATTTACCTTCTGAGGTACACCCTAAGCTTTTAAATTAAGTAAGCTTTCTGCATAGTAATTTATTTACTCCACAGAAAGCTTAACTTATAAAATAACTACAGCTATTACACCCTAGAATACACCAATGTAGTGGTTCCCAGCTTTATTAACCAATTTGGCTCCTTTGGTCACTTCTCCTGTCTGGCTGTCCAATACATAAATATTTCCATCCTTACCAATGGGAGTCACTGCCATTAATAGCTCATCTCCACTCACAAGAAAACCCTGGTACTGATGAAGGCTCAGGTCAGCATCATTAGGAATTTCTTCTACCCTTTCGGCAGTTTGGTTATTCAGATCAATACGGGCAACATAGCTCTGGTCAGACTCTCCGTAACGATATACTATGTAGCCAATACCATTGCGCACATATCTCCAGGTCTGCACATAGACATCATCCACGCCTAGCGCCTGGTCCAAGCTGAATACGTAAGAGTTGTCATACTCATTATCAGCCGTGATTTTAAGTATATGAGAGCCATCGGTGTCTCGCTGGGTAGCCTGATATATACTCCCGTCTTCAGCCAGGAAGTTGACATTACTACGATAGCCTGAGCAGTCACCGTTCGCCACAGTTGAAGTGATCACTTGAGGGTTTTCCAGGGAAGGGTAATCTACCACTACAGACTTGGTACCCAGTCTCTCCCATTCACTTTCTCTCTCACCCGTGGCAGGATCGTACTTGCGCATCCAGGTACCAATAATCAATTTATCACCAGCCTGGTTTAATACCGGAGCGTCCAAACGAAAGATGGCATGTCCTTCACTTTCTTCTTCTGCTGAAAGAGGAATTTCATATTGCTTGTAATCTGAGATAAGCACATCCTGCAGATCCAAGGCAAGTACAGTGGCTGTACCACGGTAATAGGCAAAGGGCTCATCCGACTCAGCATTGTTTGCGGTAATATCCGCTATATTCACAGCTATACCCGTTTGATCTCCGTCATAGAGTTTTCCCCATCTGGGAGCAGTTCCGGCATATTGAGCAATGCTCACTGTAACATCTTCTTCCACATAATTGGCACCTCCCTGAACATTGAATCTTGAAAATTCACCACCATTTTCTCCGGCATAAGCGATGTTGAACATGGTATTACCATCTTCAGCAACCTGCAAACGCGCGGTACGGTTTGATTTTACCGGTTCTCCTTCATCATATAAATTGATAGTAGTTTCAGGGTTAATAGCGTCTTCATAGCTTATTGCATAGATCATCGTACCACCATTGCCATCTCCAGGATTGTCACCCATAAGCGCTCCGGCTACAGTTACCCAACGGGAATCATCCACCGGGTCTTCTGTATCTATCGGGCCTGAGGGTTCGTCTTCATCACAACTAGTCAATGTAAAAGCAATTGCTACTGCACTGAATAACCAAAATTTAATAAACAGATTCTTCATGATAAGCATTATAAAAATTTACAAATTGGTAAGTGTATAATTGAGTTTTAGATAGAAAGCCCTTCCTGGTTTTTGTACAGCGAAATTGTCGTATACCTGAGTGTCAAAAATATTTCTCACATCGGCGCTGACTACAAATTTTTTGTTGGGAAAAATGTAATTGACTCCCAAATCATGAATGAACTGAGGGGGTGTTCTGAAATCTTCAATTTCAAGCCATGTGGTATAAAAACGGTCCACAAAACCAAAGTTGTAAGAAAGATTTACGCTAGAGTTCTCTGCAATCAGGTCACTGAAAGTGTATTGTACAGCGCTATTGGCGGTGAAGAAAGGTTCATTGGGCAACTGTTGGTTGTAGTTATCATAGACATTACCGTTGGCATCATATTTCATGTTGAATACAGAGTTGAACCTGGACATATTCAACATCACATTCAGTCGCTTGTCGTATGTATAGTTCAGCTCCGCTTCAAACCCTATTGACTTTGTTTTTCCAAGGTTTTCAAAAGGATTGGTTTGTACCGCGTCATTGATTCGGGGATTGATCCTTTGTACAATTTTGTCTCGCGTATCCCGTATGAAGCCGGTACCTGAAAATGATAATTTATGGTCTGCTATGCTATAATTTCCTGCCTGAAATCCCAGGTTTACATTATTACTGATCTCGGGATTGATACCAAGATTTTCTACAATATTGTCTCCCGGACTTCCGAATATTTCATTTTCAGAGGGCATTCTTACGGCCTTCTCCGCAGAAGCGAGTATCACCAGGTGGCGCATAGCGGTGAAAGACAAAGCAATGCCATATCCGCTAGTGTTTCTACTGCTGTTTACCCTATCTTCTGTCCGCACCGATGCTCCGTTTTCTTCAACCAGTATTGGGTCCATCCGCTCTATACGCTGCTGATAAAGCTTGCCAAATACATTGGCTTTCAGTCGGGTATCTAAAACGTTTAGCTCATAAGCTAGCGAGGAGATATTCTTATGTAAATCACGGGTTCCTATAAATTCCCGTTCTACAGCGCTGCGTTTTTCATCCTGCTGCGTACGGTCAATATTGAAAAACGCATGACTAAATATGAGCTTATGGTGATCGTTAATAGCGTAATTGAGGCCCGATCTGAAGGTAGCGATATTTCTGTTGATATGATTAATCGTGGGTGCTCCCTGCTGCGCTCCCTGCGGTCTTAGGATCGGGTTGCCATCCAGGCCAACACTGCGTTCGCCAAACCAGTTGTAGTTCCACTTAACCGTATCATTCACCACCTGATTTCTGTCACTGATTACTCCGTTGAAGGTAAGCTCTAATCCGGGGATAAACAGATCACTTTTTCGGTAGGTGACACCAGCCGCATTGGCCTGAGATACAGTAAACCTTCCCTTATAAGGAATAGACATATAGGTACCATGCTGAATCTCATTGTAATCGTCAGAACCATTGTAGCTGATAAAAAACTGATCGGCCCATTTCTCATTGGTAAAACCAAGCGCTATTTGTCCGCCAACAGATCGGTAGGCATCATTAAATCTTCTGGCACGCACATAGTCATACCGTCCATTTGGCAATATGTTCCTAACGAATTTACCCCATACTTCATAATCATTGTCGGAGTAATTATAAAAACCTGATGCCTTTACTGTAAAGCCCGACTGATCATTGCGGTACATCCCGCTAAAATTGCCCTGAAATGTATTAAAAGAACCGTATGAAACTGATGCGGTCAGGTTATTGGTCACTTCCTGCTTCAAAACCACATTGATGGCTCCTCCCAATGCATCATCAGCCAGATGCGCAGGCAGTACTCCTTTGTATATTTCTATGCGCTCTATCAAGGCGGGTGGAATACTGTTCAGGCTGAAAGATGTACCATAAGTAGAAACAGGCAGGCCATCTATGAAAATCCGTACAGAGTTACCCGACATCCCATTGAGATTGTACTCCACTGATGAACCCAGTCCCCCATTTTGGCGAACCCTCACCCCTGCCGTCCGGTTGAGCAGATCATTGGTCTGAACTGACTGCAGTGATGCAGCTTTTGTTTCTACCACATTCACTGCAAAGCCTTTGGTTTCAATTTCCTTTTTTTCCGTGACTCCTTCCACTATAACTTCATCCAGTACACTGGCATCAGCTCTTTCCAGCACCAAGGCTCCATCAATAGTAAAGCTATCTACTTTAACCGTAAATGCTCTTTTCTTAATTTCAATGCTACTGATCTCCAGTTGGTGTGTACCGTAAGGTACATTGGCAAGCTCATACCAGCCGTTTTCACTTGAGAGCGTATGTTTTTTGATAGAAGGAATAAAAACTGTAGCGTAGGTTACTGGTGTGCCATCTTCAAAAGTAAGCGTTCCTGAAATCTTTCCAGCCTGCGAAAAACAGAGATTGGCTGAGAGCAGACTTACCACAAAAGACATCAAGAATAACTTTCTTTTCATAAAGCAGTCAATGATTTAGGTGTAAACCACCCCTTATTTTCATTTAGATCAATTAAAAATAGTGGCGCAATTTTATAGATAGAATCTTAGTAAAGCAAGTTGTTTAGAAAAATTCTAAATAATTAAATTAGTTCCTGTCGTAACGTCCTGATAGTGAAAGGGGTGTATAGAGTGATGACACTATGATAGTAATTAAGAAGGTCCCTGTGCAGTGGTCTGCATAGTTCCGTACAAGTTAAGCTAACAAGAACATCATTTATTAATTAGTGACTTAACAAGCATATTGTCCTCTAAAAAGGACAAGTTTGTCATAAGCGGTTAGAGTCAAGCCCGGAAAATATTTAAAAATTCTTCGGGATTATGAAGATATTTTACTGAAAGAAGACATGCTTCAGCAGAGGTGTACACACTTAATTTATTTTTCATCAAAAGAGTCTGGAAAATTATGGGTATGGAAATAACAATTCTTTTATGCTTAAGTAGTTCTAACCTTCTGAAAAATGCTTTTTAGGTCTTTAACACTTGTTAAAAAATACCCTTAAATGTACCCAATCTTAAACATTCAAAGTAACCAAGTCTTTGCTGCACAAATTCATAATTATACCATATGGGTTTATACTATATTCTTATAAATAGAAAAATAATATTGAGTATTACTTCTTATTTTAACATATGAATATATAGCAACAATTCTCAATCGCCATCAAAAAACTTGTATAATTTATAAGAAGATACAAATGCATATTGATAATAATTATGTAAATTTTGGAATCTACATTTTAATCTGAATTTGAAGAGGCAGTATAATAACTTTGCTTATAAGCAAGTTTAATACAGCCATATTTTGATATTATCAAAATAATATTTTTTATTTTTTACATAAATTAAAATAAAATTCTATGTTTGCGCATATGCTCATTTAAGCAAACAGCATGAAGTTAAAAATACCAGATGGTTTGACACTTTTTTATAAGGCAATATTTCAATGGAAACATATAGGACCTAACAATCTGAAAGCCAGTGAAATAAAAAGTATTCTGTCACCAAATGATGTGAGCTTTTACCATTGAAAAGTTAATGATCCACCAGAATTTAAATGATCAAGAAGTTCAATAATAGAGGTAAGAAGAGTAAAACCTCAGTGTAACAGTAAAAAGACTCAGGGCAGAGAGGAAATAAAGCAAAGGCTACCCGGACGAGCTTTTTGAAAGAAGACTAAAAGGTCTTTGATGAGTCTGCTTATCTATAAACATACTTATAAATCATACGCTAAACAGTAAACCCATACCTATGAGATACCCTAATTCAAGCTAACAGCACTACCGGCAAATCAGATTTTTGGTTCTGCCAGATCAAACATTGTTAAAAACTATATCAACTTTAATTATGAGAAAAAAACCAAACCTTACCTTACTACTAAACCACAAGTTATTGCTGTATGGCATCTTATTGCATTTTTTTGTTTTGGATAGCGTGTACGCACACGATAGCTTGGAAAGGCCAAATAAGGGTATTGATGATAATTACATCACCCTAAGCGAAGACAATGATAGACTGAGAGAGAGCAGGGAGGAAAGAGAAAAATCTAAAACTTCTACTACAGAGGAGTCGGTGCATACTTCTGTCATGATCATGGTTACCGGGCAGGTAACTACCTCTACTGATGGATTGGGCTTGCCCGGAGTCAATGTATTGGTGAAGGGCTCCAGCACAGGTACGGTTACCGATGTGGAAGGGCAATTTAGTATTAATGTCCCTAACAATGATGATACTTTAGTGGTCTCTTCTATTGGTTATATCACCCAGGAAGTGCCTGTCAACGGACGCTCCGAAATTAATATTGTACTGAATGAGGACGTAAAAAGCCTGAATGAGATCGTGGTAGTGGGTTATGGTACGCAGGAGAGAGAAGAGGTTACAGGTGCCATTAGTACGGTATCAGGCCAGGAACTTACATCGCGTCCTGTCACGAATACTTCAGCCGCACTGGCAGGTAGATCTCCTGGCTTAACGGTGATGAACCAAGGTGCAGCTCCCGGAGCAGAGGATATAGAGATCCGAATCCGCGGGGTAGGTACCTTGAACAACTCTAACCCTCTGGTACTGGTAGATGGGATAGAGCAGCCCCTGGGTGTGGTTGAACCTCAGAATATTGAGTCTATTTCTGTGCTGAAAGATGCCGCCTCATCGGCAATTTATGGATCACGTGCAGCAAACGGTGTGATTCTGGTAACTACCAAACGTGGTGCTTCTACCGGAACCAAAATTTCTTATAACACATTTTTTGGGATTCAAAACCCTAGTTTCTTTCCTGAAGGAGCAGATCCCGAAACCTGGCTGAGATTGGAAAATGAGGCCCAGGTAAATGCCGGTGGTACGCCCACCTTTAGCGAAGAGTACATTGAAAATGTGGCCAATGGCACAAATCCACTGGAGTTTCCTTTTGCTGACTGGGAGCAGGTGTTAAACCCCGATGCATTTATGCAACAGCATAATGTGTCCATTTCCAGCGGTGGCGATGCCGGGAGAGTTTTTGCCTCAGTAAATTTCACCGACGCAGATGGTATCATTGATAATTTTAACAACATTCAAACTACCGCACGAATCAATGCCGATTTGTATGCCTCTGACAAACTGACCTTCAATACCAACCTGATGTACAGAAATGGCCATTTTAGCGGACCTGGCCATGCTTTGAATGCCAGTGGTATTGCCGGCCAACAGATTATCCAGGGGCTGCTGCATATCAACAGAAATGTGGTGATGGAATATCCTGATGGCACTTATGATCTGGTATCAGGCTATTGGAATCCCTGGGCTATGGCCAACGAAGGAGAGACGAATAGGCTAAATGACTATATGCTAGCACAAGGTGGTTTTGAGTATACCATCAACGATGCGCTTTCTGTAAGAGGTAATGTCGCTTATAACTTAGAAGATTCTAATCTGTCAGAATTCATGAATAGCCTGGCAGGTATGGAGAATTATCTGACCGGTGAACCACAGTCGGTTGCCGGATGGTTTGCCACCAACCAACTGACAGAAAGAACCGTCACCGAAAGAGAGCTGAGCCAAAGATTGTATCTGAATTACAACAAAAGCCTGGGCAGGCATGGTCTGGAGGGATTGGTAGGATACGAAGAGATCCACAATCAGCTCAAATATGTACAGGCCCGTAGACAAGGTTTTTTTAATAATGAACTCAGAGATCTGAATTCAGGAAGTGTAGAAAACCAATCCATCAGTGGCTACAATGAGGAATGGCGCCTGCGTTCTTTCTTTGGTAGAGTAAATTATGATTTTGACAACAAATACCTGATTCAGGCTAATTTACGTTTTGATGGCTCTTCCCGATTTGGCGAGGGCAACCGTTGGGGACTCTTCCCTTCCATTTCTGCAGGATGGAATATCTCTAACGAAGGCTTTATGGAGAGTGTAGTAGATAACAACGTGATCAGCACCATCAAGCTAAGAGGATCCTGGGGACAGTTGGGTAACCAGAATATCGGACTAAACAGGTTTAGAAGCACTTACAATCTTAATCAGGGCTATCAGTTTGGTGGCAATATTGTGAATGGTGCTGCAATCACTCAGGCAGGTAACCCGGATATTACCTGGGAAACTTCCACCATGACTAACATTGGTCTGGACATGACCTTCCTGGATGGAAGAATCGGAATGATTGCCGAATACTACTGGAAATACACTGACGATATTTTACTGGAGTTGCCGATTTCCAGCACCATCGGGGTGGCCCCTCCGGTACAAAATGCAGCAGCTGTTTCTAACAATGGTTGGGAACTAGCTTTGACATACCAAAGTGCCTACAAATCAGATGACGCATTCAGCTATTCGGTAGGTCTTAACTTCTCTGACGTTAAGAACAAAATAGAAGATTTGAAGGGTGCCGGACCATTCTTCCCAGACAACTTCTCCATATGGACAGAAGGTGAGTCTATGAACTCTCTCAGAGGTTTGTCTTCTCCTGGTCTGTACCGTTCACAGGCTGATCTGGATGCCTACCCTGCTACCATCCACCCCAGTGTAGGCATAGGAGATATCATCTACAGGGACCTGAATAACGATGGTGAAATATCTCAGTCTATCTTCCCCGGAGGTGACCAGGTGATTATTGCGAATGAAGATCCCCGATATGAATTTGGTATCAACTTCAGTGCTAATTACAAAGGATTTGACTTCTCCATGTTCTGGCAGGGTGTGTTACAAAAATGGCATTTGCTGGATGGAGCAATCCCTGAAGGGCCTGCATTTAGCAATTTTATACATGAAGTAATGGCTCAGGAAGCGTATCATCCGGAAAGAAATCCGAATGGAACCTGGCCGTTAGTCACTGCCGGTAACTCATGGAACATTGTTAAATCTGATTTCTGGCTGGCAGATAGTAAGTATGCCCGATTGAAAAACTTCCAGTTGGGATACACCGTGCCTCAGGATTTGATTCAATCTTTAAGGGTCTATATCTCCGGTGAGAATATGTTAACGATCACTCCTAATGATCTATTTGATCCGGAAACACCCAGAGGTAGAAGTCAATTCTTCCCTCAGACCAAGACAATGAGTGTGGGCCTAAATGTTGTGTTTTAGCAATAAAAAATTTGTAAGTGAATATGATCATGAAAAAATTTAATATAATCAGAAGCATACTATCGCTAGCTGTCCTTGCACTAGCAGGATGTGAAGATGGTTTTGACACAGGTTTGGATCTGGAACCTACCGGAGCAGTATCAGAAACTATTTTCTGGCAGGATGAAAACGATGCTCGCCTGGCGGTAAACGCTGTTTATAATGAGTTGGACAATACCCAAATGGTGATAGAGCTGGATGGAATCACTGATCTGGGCTTCCGTTCTGCCTCCAACGTCCCTACTTTCAATGACGTACGTCTGGGCGAGCTAGACCCTTCCAACGCTACGATCACAGGAATCTGGGAACGTTACTATAGAGGTATACGCAAAGCTAATGATGTACTGACCAATATAGGCAATGTAGAAGGAGATGCCGAAGTACTGTCCAGACTGGAGGCCGAGGCCAGATTCCTTCGCGCCTACTATTATACTCAACTGACCAGCCTGTGGGGTGATGTACCCTTAATTCTGGAACCGCTGGATATCAACGACCAAAGGCCTGCAACTGCCAAAGCTGAAATTGTTGATTTTATCATTGATGAATTAGATGATATTATCAGCAACAATGTACTTCCATTAAGCTATACGGACGTTAATGTCGGCAGAGTTACGCATGGTGCCGCCCTCACTTTAAAAGCAAGGGTTGCCCTCCGCAATAATATGTATGAGATGGTAGTTGACGCGACTACTGCGGTAATGGATTTGGGCATCTATTCATTGTACCCCAACTATGGTGAGCTTTTCCAGTTTGCCGGTCAGAATTCTTCAGAAATAATCTTTGACAGACAGTATGCTGTGGGAGGAAATGTATACAATGCATTTGGATATTCCGCGGCTTCCATAGGAGGAGGATCTACCGTAGAGCCCATGCATGGACTGTTTGAGAAATATGATTACAACGGTCCCGTGAATCCGGATGACCCTTTTGAGAATATTGATCCTCGCTGGGACTTTACTGCCTATTATACCGGACAACCCATTGGTACATCTACTTTCAACTCCTGGCCGACCAGTAATACACCTGACAGAATATCCAGTACGGAGTTTTCTACCGTGTATGGATATAATCTGAAGAAGTGGGTAGATTATGATACTTACTCTTCTAATCCTGATATCGGGTCTATCAACATGATTTTGATGCGTTATGCTGATGTTTTATTAATGTACGCCGAGGCCAAAATTGAATTAGGCGATATTGATGCTTCAGTATACGATGCCATCAATCAGATTCGTCAGCGCCCCACAGTTGAAATGCCTGCTATTTCTTCCGGGCTTTCTCAGGACGAGTTAAGACAGATCTTAAGAGATGAGCGTGCAGTTGAGCTGGCATTTGAAGGCCTGCGCATATTTGATATCAATCGCTGGGAAATTGGCGAAGTGAAAGCCGGGCTGTTGCAGGGAATGTATTACATCAACCAGAACAGCGGTGAATGGGAGATTCTGGATTTAGGTGTTGAAGCAAATTTTGTGGAGAGAGACTATCTCTGGCCCATTCCTCAATCTGAAATGGACATCAACGACGTATTAGAGCAGAATACCGGTTATTGATTTAAGGATGAGTTCGGAGGTATGGTTTACACTGTACTTCTGAACTCATTTTCATTACAGTAGTCGTAAGAGTCATGAGCTGTTATTTCTTCCCCCTTCAGCATGTATAAACCAGGCAGCAACTCATGCACAATAACCTTTATCCTTTCTCATTTGGATGGTTGACATGCGGCATATAGGATTCAGGCGCTTCTCCATTTTCCAGTAACTTCTGAAACTGAGCAAAAGATCAGCCAACCCAGGCTGTACACATCTTGATCATGCCAATAGCATGTCTCTCTCTCTGATTGTAAAACCTCAGATTTTTGAAAAAGACTGATCAGCAAACTGCATGGTATTTTGATGACGCTCACTCACATAATTCATGGCTTTTTGTCGGTAAGTCTGCGCGCTAGTATAACTTTCTACCACTTTCATCAATTGGCGGCTAATATCTTCTCCTTTCGTTTCTTCAATTTCAAACACCCAATCTTCTACGCCTATGTCGTACCACATCTGCCCCTTAATGGTGTCTTCCGGCTGACGCAGATAGAAAGCAGGAGTTCCGTGCGCAAAGGCCATGATTGGCGAATGGCACTCAAAACTAAGTACAGCCAGTGCTTTTTTGTAGACTGAGCTTGCTTCATCGGGGAGCCAGTAAGTATTACGTTTGACCACATTTTCCTTCACATCGGCTGGCAATGGCTCTATGAGCAATTCTTCCATGATGTCTAGCTGATAGGTCATTTCAGGACAAACCAATACTTTGTTTCCTGTCTCACGCACATAAGTAACCATCGCTTCTCTGGCTTTGGCATGGTCCTTTTCCTTATGCTCATCATTAAGTGCATTTACTTCTTCAATATACGCTTGACTCCACCCGGCATTATCGGGATGAATTTTGTAGTAAGGGGTTTTTCTTAATCTGGGGATTACGCAGATAAACTGCTTTTCTAGCAGCTCATTCTTTTGTAAAAAACCACTGGCCTTCTGGTCGTCCAGCAGATGCATGGCAAAAGTAGCATCTGGCGTAAACCCGGTATGCTCGCCCTGAATGCCTTTTGCTGCCAGGTTTTTCAGTGAATGTGTTTCCCGTGTATACACGAAGGAAGCTTTTTTGAGCAGATCTTCCAATTCCAGGCTGATATCCTGAATGGTAACGCCATAAATTCCGAAGGCTTTGCCAGTAGACTCATGCCAGCTTTTTAAGCCCTGCTGTCCTACTACACTGGGGCCTGAGCCATGCAGCATAAAATCAGCTTTTGAGAAAGCTTCTTTGAGCGCCCCACTGGAAGGACGAAGCTGATCATCCAAATCTCCCTGGATGATGCTCAACTGGGGAAAACCTTGACGTAACATAGCCTCCGCACCACGATCCAGCTCACTTTTGGGCCACAAAATCACCTGGGTATCTGGCGAAAAATCTTGCAGTACCTTGATCAGGCCGGGAGTATGCGCTATATCTCCGATATTGACTGTTTGCCAGCTGGAGTGAAGAAGGACAGTTTTATCCTGGAGCATCTGACGAAACATAGCTGGTACTGCCGGGCTAAGTGTAGTCGCGGCTGCCAGTAGGCCAGTCTTTTTTATCCAGTTTCTTCGGGCTATTGCTTTACCAATCATATATTTAATTAGGTTGTTGAAATAAACAATTAACCTGGCGGTAAAGCATAAAATACGACACTACTATGAAATAACCATAGTTAAACCGTCATTTTCTGAAGTGATAGCTTTACTTTTTTCTTCGTAAAATAGTCAGCTATATTAGAAACGCATTGTATGGTAATGACTAATTTTCCGGCAGATCGCCCTTTACCTATTATTTGTAATGCCTCTGGTACATCATCTAGTGTAAAGGACTTTTCAATAAACGGCTTGAGCCTTCCTTCCTCTGCCAGTTTGGATATGGTTTGCAAATCTGCCTGATTGGCACTGGCGAGAAGGCTGATCATCTTCTTCTTTTCCGTTAAGGTTTTCCACGGCCCTAATAGTATAGCGCCCATTGAAAAGGCACAGCTTACATAGTAGCCATTTCGCTTAAGCACTCGGCTAATCGCAGTAACAGAGTGATTTCCTACTACATCAAAGATCAGATCATACTGTTTTTTATGTTTGGTAAAATCCTGAACCGTATAATCAATCACGTGATCCGCCCCCTGGTTTAAAGCATTTTCTACCTTAGTAGTGCTGCATACCGCGGTAACTTGTGCGCCATAAGCTTTGGCGATCTGTATGGCATAACTGCCCACTCCACCGGATGCTCCGTTAATCAAAACCTCCTGACCTGCCTTAATTTTCCCTTTATCACGAAGCCCTTGCAAGGCTGTTATTGATGCTATAGGAAGTGCTGCCGTCTCTTCATAGGTCAGATTGGAGGTTTTTTTTGCCAGTCGCTTTTCATCAGTAGTAACATACTCTGCAAAACCTCCAAATCCACTTCCGGACAACTCCCCATAAACTTCATCACCTGGACGAAATTGAGTGACCTCACTACCTACTCTTTCCACAATTCCGGCAATATCAGCACCCAGTATTAGATTTTTGGGCTTGAAAAAACCTGCCATCAAACGCACAGGAAAAGGCTTCCCTCTTAACAAATGCCAATCCGCTTTATTGACAGAGGCGGCCAGTACTTTTACCAGTATTTCATTGGGTTTTGGCTCCGGACGTTTTACCTCTTTCAACATAAGGCTGGCGGGAGTTTCATATTCTTTACGGATAATCGCTTTCATACTGTAGTAGTTTGGATGTTGCTTTTATTTGATTTTGTTAACCCCTTGAAGAGCATGTAAAAAGTCAGGCTAACTTCTCCCAATGCAGCGGTAATTCCGACCACCAGCACCAGCCAGGCTTCATTCCCGGGAAAATTGAAGTTGCCAAATGTTTCCATGAGGTATCCTGCAGCGGATCCGATCAGCAGTCCTCCAAACAAATTCGGGATAATGTCCGATTGATAGATCAAAACTCCCAGCAGGAAACAGTGAATCCCAAAAAATGCTCCGGCGATTAAGTATCCGTAATGATGGGCTTCCATAAAAAGCAGACTTATAGAGTGAAGCTGTGCAGTAGAAAAAACATCTAGAAACGTTTCTCCACCCAAGACTTCCAGCGCCATATAATGATTGAGTAGGTTTAGGCTTGCAATAGCCGGATGCGCCAACAATCGGAATGCAGATGAGACCATCGCCAGTGTTTGGTTATACTGTTTAAAGATTAGATAGAGCATTACTGAAATGACAGCATCCAGTAAGAATGCGATCAGATCCGTTACCAGACCGAAGCGGAACAATCCTTCATTGGACAAAATGTTGGCAGCAGTAGTGGTTGCATCACCAGCTACTACTACTGTACCCCTCACATAACCCTGGCTAAACCCAGCACAGATGATCACCAGTAAGTACATGAAACCGGTAAGCATTAGCAGGCGCTTATTGTCCAGTGTAGATTCTTGATTTTTCATGATTAGGTTGGTTAGAAGGTTTTAAGGCTTAGTTAGTAAACTCAATAATATTGGCACTTACAGTCACCGTTCGTTTATAGAAGAATGGAGGAACTCCGCCAATATGTTCTTCGGTGAGAATATTGGTAAGTGTTCTTGATCCTGTAGTCAGCTCGGCGTTCTGGAGCATTTCCTGATAGGCCGATTCGTATAAGTGTTTCTTTTTAGGACCACCGAAAATCAATACATAAGTAACTTCCGAACTCCCACTTACCTGGCCGAGCACCTTAAAGTTGTTATCACTAAGGTGTACCTGCGTTGCGTTCTGGTTTTGGTTGAAAACCCAGGCCCTGTTTACTCCTCAGGAGCTCAGTCCGACGATCAGTACTAAGCTCAGGATTACTTTTGTTGTCTTCTTCATTTTACTTTTACTTTTACTTTTAAGTTCAAGAGTAAAATTGCGACAATAGCTTAGCACTTACTTGACAGTCTGTGCCAAAGCTTTGACACTTGAGGCCAGCCAGGATGATTCAGGCATTTTTTCGGTAGTCAGCAGGAGATTGACCCAGCCATCGTTTGAATGCACGATTAAAAGCGCTTTGTCCTGAAAAGCCAGTCAGGAATGCTATTTCACCTACGGATTGGTTGGAATTTCGCAATAAGTCTACCGATACCTCTTGCTGTATCTGTTGCACCAACTCCCTGAAGCTAAGGTCTTTTTCTGCAAGTCTTCTTTTGAAGGTTCTGGCACTCATGCCTAAGTATTCAGCTACTTGAATGACGCTTGGTATACCACTGGGAAGGGCTTCTTCAATAAGCTTATGGATTTCGCCTAGAAGCCGATCTGCATTTGCATAAATTCCTTTTTTCTCCTCGTCCATCCGATCAAGCAGAAAGCGATGGATGCTCTTATCTGCCTTCACAGTAGGGATGTCAATATCCGAGATTATAAATTGAATAGCGTTTTCTTCATGCCCAAAGCTTACCGGGCACTGGAAAAAATCAATAAATGGAGCTGTCACTTTAGAGGTATGCTTGAAGAATACTTGGGCAGGATGTATGTCTTTATCGGTCACTTCTTGCATGATACCTTTTAGCATGACGAAAGTAGCTTCATTGGCGATCTCTATACCTTTCCGCTTGGCATTTCTCATTAAAATGATCTTGGTAGCGCCATCCTTTTCCTCTATCCTCGCTTCTCCATGATCGGTGACGAGTATCATATACCTTTCAATACGATCCAGCACATCTTTCGCTCGCCAACAGGTTTTCCAGGAAAGTCCCAAAGTACCGTAATCATCGGCGGTAAGCTGCATGCCCTGCCTTAAGCCAAATGCAGGTTTCAAGTGCTGATCCGCTAGCTCATAGACTTCAAGCAGCAGCTCCATAGGGATATATTTATCTCCATGAATGATTTCTTTCATGCTTTGGTGATGATTCAGGTGATCTGATGATAGACCCTCACTTTGTGCTAGCCTGGTAGCTTTTTGATAAATACTTAAAGAAACGAAAGGCATGAGATTGATCAGTAGGAGTCAATTTACAAAATTATTTTTTGTAATCTACTTGCTCAAATACCGCAATACCTTTCCCTGCCTGCCAGGTCTTCAACTACCAATGTGCTGTAGTGCAGCGCTGGTCATTGACTTAAGAGTACTGTTTGTTTTGTTCTAACTCCAAAAATAGTATCAGCAAGTTGCCCACCCATCCTGTACATCTCCCTTATATCCATACGCCTCTCGCAGTATTCGCTTTACTCCTAATTGAAGCCAAACATGTGGTCAGAATACTCTTTCCCCTTCCTGAGAATAAACCGACCTTCTTTATTAATCAGCCAGTATCCACTTGGTCTGCACTTTTTTGCTAAAAAATACATCGCCACGTGTATACAAAAGAGTTATTTATGCATACAGAAGGGTTCAGGTTTCCCAAAAAAAAAGGCAGCTTACACTGCCTTTCTCACTACTCTTAATCGTGTATTTAATTTACGTTTTCCTAACTTCCTATCATCTCACCTCCATTAATATGAATTACCTGCCCTGTCATGTAGCTGGCATCTTCCGAGGCCAGAAAAACATAAGCAGGACCTACCTCTGAAGGCTGTCCCGGACGTTGCATAGGCACCTGCTTACCAAACTTCTCTATATCATCAAAGGTGGAAGGAATCAGCGGCGTCCAGATGGGGCCGGGAGCTACTGCATTTACGCGTATATTCTTCTGCGCCAGGTTCTGACTAAGGGAACGGGTAAAAGAAATAATTGCCCCTTTGGTAGAAGCATAATCCATTAAGTGAGAGCTACCTCTATAGGCCGTTACACTGGAGGTATTAATGATAGTACTCCCTTCTTTCATTTTGGGTAGCGCTACTTTGCACATCTGTATCATAGAGAAAATGTTGGTACGAAACGTATCTTCCATCATATCCAGGTCCATCTCCTCTATATCACTATGCGGATGTTGCTCAGCAGCATTATTCACCAGAATATCTATGGCACCTAGCTGTTGAAGGGTTTCTTTGATGCTGTTTTCACAAAACTTACGGTCCCTGATATCTCCCCTGAGCACCAAGCACATTCTACCTTCCTGCTGTACCAACTCCTTAGTGGTATTGGCATCTTCATCTTCTTCGCGGTAAATAATGGCTACATCAGCACCTTCTCTTGCAAAATGTACTGCTACCGATCTGCCTATGCCAGAATCACCTCCGGTAATAAGTGCTTTTCTGCCTTTTAGCTTTTCACTGCCCCGGTAATTGTCTCTGATGATGACCGGTTCGGGATGCATTTCACTCTCTTTTCCTGGAGTGCTCTGATCTTGTTGCGGAATTTGTTCGGGATAATGAGTCATAAAAATATAGTTTAAAAAGTTTATGCGATATTGGTATAAAAAAATTGCTTAATAAAGCATCGTAATACATGATAAAATGAACTACAAAATCCTATCAATAGTTAACCAAATATCAAATTTTGTCACGACTAACACAAAGCATAAAATGCTCACAAGGCAGAAACCTGTATTTTCAAATAGGCCAATTAGTAAAAATTAATCATGAAAAAATATAGTCTTTCTGATAAGTTTCTCTCTTGAAAAAGACTTAGCCTCAATTATTTGCGTTTTAGTGGATTACTTATTAATATATCATAAGTACGAAGTATAAGTTTCTTTTTTATAAGTACTTTTGGTACTGATCAAACCCCCATATTGATGACATACAGTAGTATTCAGACACGTGAGCTTAATTTCATTGATGAACAGCAGAACAGGCTTACCATCAATGCGCAGGAAGCTCTTAAGGAAAGGCTTCTTTCGCAGGCCAGAGAGCGTGCGCTGCATGAGGGAGCTAGTAGCAGTTCTCCCTTCAGAGTTTATGAGTACTACTATGATGAACTGGCCAGCTTCATGTCTTCCTACCCCAGCATCTACATTGATCTGATTCTCATCAAGTTAGAAGATCACAAACTTAACTAACTCCTCTTAGCCTCGTCAGAACACTTTGACTACAAAACAGTTATATATTCAATTTAGCTTACACTTTTTTATATACCTTTAATAATTTTTTAGACTTTGCGCAATTGCTTAGTTGTTATATTGTGCCTTTGTGCAGTTTATGTACATGCCCAGGAAAAAGAGAAGGAAAAAAAATATACTCCTCGCTCTATCGTGGATACCATTCATATTGAGAAAAATACCCTTGTAGTAGGAGAAGATAGTATTTTCTTTCTGGAGAAGGATTCCGTGCTGTATATACAGGATTCCGTAAAAAGTGAAATAGAGTCACTGTTGCAGGAAGGCGAATCTACCCATGAGAAAGAGTTCTATGAAAACCTTACCAAAGATAAAGATAGCAGCCTGCTTCGTGAAAAAATCATAGACCTGGTCATTGACTCAGAAGATGAGTCTGATTCAAGTTCCTCTGAAACACAAGTAATCAATCCTGACCCCTCCTTTGATCTGGAAGGCAAAGTGGTTGGAAATATTACCATACAGGGAATAGAAGTATTTGGGCCCAGTGTCAATGATACTACTTATGATAAAACCAGCAGCATCAGCAGGTTTATCAATAAGCTTCACATGTATACCTGTGAAAATGTAATTCGCAACCGCCTTTTGCTGGAAAAAGGCGATTATTTAAATGCTGCAAAGCTGCTGGATAATGAGCGTCTGATCCGCTCTCTGCCTTACATCAGGGATGCTCGCTTTATGGTAGAGACTGTGCGCGGAGATACGGTAGACCTTCGCCTGGTCACCCAGGACCTGGTGGCCTACACTGTATCTGCTTCACCGGATGGGCTGGATGGCGGTGACTTCAGCCTGAATAACCTTAACATTCTGGGATACGGACACCAGATGTATAATACCATCAAGATCGACCGGGACAGAAGCAGAAAGTTCGGTTATGAAGGGGAATATCTTATTCCCAATATCAGGGGGACACTCATTGAGGGCCTGGCTATCTATGAAAACACCATCTATCGGCAGCGCTATAATGTATCTGCCGAACGGAGCTTCCTTACGCCCGGAATCAAGTTTGCCGGAGGTGTCTCGCTGGATTACAGCCGTGAACTCGCCTATGCTCCCTGGATCAATGATTATGATATTTTGCACACTTATGAGCATGAAGAAGATATACCCCGCCACCTTTTTAAGCGTTTTACCCAAGACTACTGGATAGGAAAAAGCTTCTCTCCGGGATTTATCACTGCCGCCGACCCACGAGCACGCCTGGTAGTAGCCCTGCGTTATCAACAAAAAAATTTTTTTGATCGCCCTGAAGTAAGCATTGACACCAACCGGGCATTTCACAACCGCCACCTCCTGCTGATGAGCCTGGGTTACTCAAGAAACAATTTTACGCGGGAGCGGCTGGTCTACGGTTACGGTCGTACGGAAGATATTCCTCTGGGCAAAGTTACTGAAATCATCTTCGGGCCGGAGAAAGGAGAGTTCTATAATCGCTTCTTCACGGGTATACGTGTGGCGCGGGGAAACTATGTGCGTCCCCTGGGATATATCTCCGGTGGATTCCGGCTGGGAGGTTACTGGCATAACAGAGAACTGGAAGATGGATTGTTACAAGTGGCCGCACGAACTTTCTCTTACCCTATTCAATGGAAACGTACCTCCTACCGGCTCTTTTTCAATGTAGATTATGCCCTGGGTATCTCCCAAAACGGGAAGGAAGATTTCCGTGAAAATATGATTAGCCTCAATGATCGCCAGGGAATACGAGGTATGCGAAGCTATCGTATGCACGGCAATAAGAGGCTCGCCCTTAGCCTGGAAACCGTAGCGTATCTGCCCTTTGAATTTTACAGTTTCAGGATGGCTACTTTCTTTTTTGCTGATGCAGGCCTGATTGCTAACCATGATGAGAAGTTATTAGACAGCCCTTTATACCAGGGCTATGGCCTGGGCCTGCGAGTCAGGAACGAAAGGCTGGCTTACAAGACCTTTCAACTGAGGTTTGCCTGTTATCCGGTAGCTCCCCTGGGAGAATCCCAATTCAAAGTTACGATCGCAGGACTCCCTATTCCCCGCCTGATGGATTTTAGCGTGCGCAAGCCCCAGGCGTTTGAATTTGAGTAGACAATTTCAGATTTCATACCCTAAGCCTCCAACATTCAGCACTATGAAGCTGTTTGATATGATACAAAACCTAAACTGTAGTTGATATGGAAATGCGTGATCATTATTTTGAAGAGATAAAGCTCAAACTAGATAGTTTGCAAAGACAATTTAGAGAAGATGTGCAGAAATTGGATGATCCCCAGGCCAAAGCCCTGCTTGAAACTTCTGCCGAAGTACTGAAAGGCTTACATACTGCCTTTGACCATTATGAAAAAAAGACTGAAGCCGCCTGGGAAGACAGTGAGGTAAAAGTAGAGACAAAAGAAGCAAATTCTAAAGGTCAGACCGGTACTCCCAAATCATCAAGCCCCACGCATGGGTGAACAGTGCCAGAGTTCTCGGTATTATAGAGCTAGGATGTATCATAAAGACTGTTGACACTTCTAAAACTCCAGCCTATAAGTCACCGATGGAATGATGGGAAACAGACTATACTGCTTTAGCTTTCCCTTGGCTTCATACACAAAGTAAGGGTTAAGTCTGCTGTAAGCATTGTACAGAGAAAATATCCAGGTCCGTTGGTTTTTGCGTTTCGTCTCCTTTTGCTTCTGATAGCTGATATCCAGCCGATGGTAAGCAGGGGTGCGGAAATTATTACGCTGATTCATCAGAGGTCTTTCGTCAAAAGCATCTTCGTAGTAGGGTGCATATTCCCAGTTAGGAGGCTTTACTCCCTGGTAGCGTGCGGTGGGTAGCGTAATGGCTGTTCCGGTATTGTACACAAAAGTAAGCGATAACATACGATCACGAGGCAGGGCATAATTCACCAATAGAGAGAGGTCATGCCGACGATCGTACTTAAATGGAAAAGCCTTTCCGTTGTTGATTTCCTCAAACCAACGGTTGGTAAAGGAAAGCGTATAACCCAGCCAGCCGCTGAGCTTTCCCACCTTTTTATTGACAAATAATTCTACCCCATAAGATTCTCCATCCCCGGATACTACTTTATTCTCCCAGTTTTCTCCGTTCTGGTACAGATAGCTGGCGCCATCCCGGTAGGTGATCAGCTGGTTCATCCGTTTGTAATAGCCTTCCAGACTCACTTCGTAAGCACCGTCCCGCAGGTCTTTCACTACCCCTAAAGCCACCTGCTCAGAAAGCTGGGGAGCCACATTGTCAGTAGAGGATACCCATAAGTCAGTGGGCAGACCTATTGAAGAATTGGTCAGCAGATGAAGATACTGCGCCATATAGGTGTATGAAGCTTTTACTGCCAAACGCTCATTGATCAGATAACGGGAAGCCAGACGAGGCTGTAAATTGCTGTAGGTCTTATCATTTACACGAAATAGTGAGCCTCTCAATCCGGCATTTACACTAAGCTTTTTCGTTATACTGATTTCATCTTCTACATAAGCTTCCGCGTTCAGGCTGTTTACGAAAGCCTGATTGTTGAAAGTGGTATCCGCACTGGGGTTGACTACCTGCACCACTTCTGGACTGAAACGCATGAAAGAAAGCTTAACTCCGTACTTGATGTTATGCGACAACGAAGGAGAATAGTCAAAATCCAGTTGGAGTTTGGCATCCCGGACGCGGGAGCGGTTGCGAGAGAAATATTCATCTTCCCCCTGCTCTACCATGTACTCCTGAAAGAAAGTAAAAGTGCTATAGCTCAGCGAAAGGTTACTGAACAGTTTGGGACCAAAGATTTTGTTCCAACGAACTACTGAGGTCAGATTCCCCCACTTGAAGTTGAAAGTGCTCTCATCCCCATAGTCATCATAAGTATCAAAGAAGCGGTCACGGCCGGTGTAGAAGCTCAGATAGATACGGTTATTCTGATTGAGCTTGTGATTGTACTTAGCATTCACATCATAAAAACCATAGCCAAAAGTGCGGTTATTTTGCAGCGAAGCAATGGCAGCCGTTATATCCAGCCAGGTACGTCGGGCTGAGATAATAAAAGAAGAAGTATCTTTCTTAATAGGAGCTTCATAGGTAAAACGGGCGGCAATAGGACTGATGGAAAAGACTCCTTCACTTTCTTTGAGATTGCCTTCCTTCATGGAGATATCCAGTACAGATGAGAGCCTGCCACCGTAGCGGGCGGGTATACCTCCCTTATAAAGTTCTACATTGTTGATGGCATCAGTATTAAATACTGAAAGGAAGCCGAAGAGATGGGATACATTGTACACCGGCACCCCATCCAGCAGGATCAAATTCTGGTCAGGACTTCCGCCACGTACGTATAAGCCCGCTGAACCTTCAGTACCTCCCTGTACGCCCGGCAGCAATTGCAGCGTTTTGAGAATATCAGCCTCCCCTCCCAGCACCGGAGCCGCTTCTATGGTTTTCATAGAAAGCTTATGTACGCTCATCTGCAAACGCTCTACCTGATTCTCTTCAGGGCTGGCCGTGATCTCTACCTCCTCCAGCAGGGTATTGGACGTTAGCTCTACATCCAGGCGAAGGTTTTTATTCAGTAACAATTGCTCTTGCTTACGAGCGTGGCCGGTATAAGAAAAGATGATGCCTACACTATCGGCAGGCAGGCCGTTCCTGCCGGAAGGTAAACTGAGACTGTAAAAGCCATACTGATTGCTGGTAGTCCCTTTTTGCAGTTGTGGCAGATATACGGAAGCACCGATCAGCTTCTCTCCACTCTCCTCATCACTCACATAACCGCTGATGGTATAGGTACTTTGCGCCCAAGCATAAAGGCTAACGCTGCAAGTGAGCCAAATCCGTATCAGGTGTTTTATCAATCTTATCACGGGTCATTCTTCTTTGATAAAATGCTTGTCATATCTGCCAGATTTTGGAAATCTGGCAGATATCTTCTTACCTATCGCCCCAGCTTCCAGCCTACCGAAAGCTGTAAGCTGCGGTTTATCGTTTTAGCATCAAAAGCCAGAGGGTCGTTCGGATCAGCCCATCTAAACTCTTCAGATATGTCATATACTCCCAGGCTATAACGGAGGTCTACCAGCCACCTTTGGAATAGCGCATAACTGAACCCGGCATTGACAGCTATGTCCAGATCTTTAATGCCGCTCCGTTCGCTTTCCCCCACATCCAGCAAATAACTAAACTCCGGTCCGGCACCTAATTTAAGCTTGCTGACCACCTCATATTGCAGCATAATGGGTAAGCTGAGGTAATGCAGGTAGCTGTTGTCACTAAATGCTCCCTCATCCTCCAGCTTACCTCCCCCTTTATTGACATAAAGCAGCTCGGGCTGTAGGCTAAGTTTTTCCGAGAAAGAAAGCAAAACAAATCCGCCTGCCAGATAGGAAAGCTTAGGATCAGTATTCGTGAAATCTATTTCTCCTTCATCCAGTGTAATAGTATTGGAAAGCATGGCCCCGGCTTTGAGGCCATACGTGATCTGAGCTGCGGCACTCAAGGAGAGTAAACATATCCCAGCGCAAATAAAAAATGTGAGCTTCTTCATAGTGATTACTTTAGTGTGAAAAGAATTGAGCTTACTTACCCAGTTTCCAGCCTACTGAAAGCTGTAAAGTACGGTTTTGGATATTGTAGTCTGAAAAAAAATCGGCGAGATTAGTATCGGAAAAACTGAAACGGGAGGTTTCAAATTTATAACTATCCAATACACCATGATTATACCTTAAGCCAATATTCAATCTATCAGTAAGGTCATAACTAGCTCCAATATTAATTGCAAGGTCAAAATCACTAGTGTAGTTGTGTGTACGATTATAAAAATTACTAAACATTGAGCCTGAGGTAGCGCCAAGAAGATAGCCAACTTCCGGTCCAGCCTCTATCTTTAACCTGTCAGTAATTTTGTACTGAAGCATAAGAGGCAAATTGATGTAATGCCTGTAAAAATTTTTCCAACCTTTATTTGCGTAAAGCAATTCTGGTTGTACACTAAATTTGGCGTTGATTGGAATGTTCATAAACCCGCCTACAAGATAAGAAAGCTTTTCAGGTCCCAATCCACTTAGTGAATCAGGTGCGATGGTGGCTATATTTGACCACATTGCCCCAGCTTTGAGGCCAAACTTTACTTGCGCCGTAGCAGCAGAGGATAAGAACACAAGCAGTGCGAAAGAGAAAATGAGCTTCTTCATTAATTTCAAAATTGTTTGATAATGGTTATATCTGATGTTTCTAAGTGATCGGTATTACAATCCTTTAATGCCCCTTAGTCAACAGGCAATTTTACTTCAACTCACTTACCCAGCTTCCAGCCTACCGAAAGCTGTAAAGTGCGGTTTTGGATGTTGTAGTCAGGAAGTCCTGATCCAGCTACAAATGACCTATACCCATGAGTATTGTATATTCCCATATTATACCTAAGCCCAATAATCCACCTATCCAGGATAGCATAACTTGCTCCTACGTTGATACCAATATCAAAGTCCTCAATATCCCATCTACTCCTAGCCTCACTACCAGGAAATTTTGAATAAGCAGCTAGCATATAACCTATTTCCGGCCCCACCTCAACTTTAAGTTTATTGATCACCTGATACTGTAGCATGACGGGCAAATTAATATAATGGCGATTTGTGTATTGATCGCCCTTACTGGCATAAAAAACCTCCGGCTGTACATTGAATTTAGAGCTGATTGGTATAGTCATGAAGCCTCCTAATAAGTAGGATATCTTAGCATCGTAAGAACCTGAAAGTGAATCCGGCTCCACCAATACAGTATTGGACCACATCGCTCCGGCTTTGAGGCCAAACTGTACCTGTGCCATAGCAGCTGAGGATAAAAATACAAGCAGTACGAACGAGAAAATGAGCTTCTTCATAAAGTATGGTTAATGGTAAGATGGTTTATTTACAAGGTTTTTCATCAATAGGGATACTTACTGAGTTATAGGCAGCAAAAATCCCCATGCCATTTTCTATATTGGAGTAGACTTCACTGGACGCTACAAAGGGTTTGAATCCGATATCATCATCATCATTGTATTCCTGGTTAAGAGCATATATTACACTTGATTTGAGGTAGCGATCGTAGTGTCTGCTGGTGCTTAAAATATGTACATCTCTGTAAGTTTCCCATCTCGGCTCAGGCTCAGGCTGATAGATATAGCTGGCAACATCAAAAGTAATGGGTAAGCCATCCAGTGACACATCATCTATTCTTATATAAAATTCATATTCAGTGATTCCTCCCGAAGTATTATCTACAAAAGCATTAAACCTGTCTGGAACAGAAGAATAGGATTGGTAGTAGTTTGGCTTTACTACGCTTACCAAAGGCGGATCAACCTCTGTGCACACGAAATCGCGGTCAATAAACTCGCATTGCCGGATGGTGTAAGAAGTATTTACTGTATAAAACCAGTAGAAATTAGACTCCTGCGCCTTGTCCTGTATATCCACCTGAATACTGGCGTTTCCCCATACATATGTGGTATCGGGCCTGATGCAGGCAGTAGCATCCGGTAAATCCGGGATAATATCCGAAGCCCTTACTTCAGGATAATCCTCTACCGCTACTTCCACCCTATATTCACTACCAGCTTTGGGGTAATAGTCCAGTACATACAGACTGTCCTGAAAGATCAACTCTCCCAGCAACTCATCATCTTCGTACATCCGTACCGTGGCATCTTTTACCAGAGGGTAATCATTTCCAAAGCTATGCACAGGCAAGGTTTTGGTTACGGATACTTTGATCAAACTATCGGGATGCAATATACCATTGAGCACAAGCTGATCTTCAGCCTGAGGATAAGGCAGGTCTAGCTCTTTGGTGCAGGAAACTGCCAGAAGAAGAGTACAATATGGTATAAGCTTTTTGAGCATATTAATAGCTTATTCACAAGGAAAATCCTCTACGGCAATACTCACTGAATTATAGGCTGCAAATATGCCAGAACCGTTTTCTATGTTGGAATATATTTGTGTAGGCTCAGCAAAAATGCCGGGAGTATCACGAAAACCATTATTGAGCGCATACATCACACTAGATTTGAGATAGCGATCGTAATTTTCACTTGTACTCATCACATGGAGTGTCACATATTGATTACTATCTAATTGATTCATTTCACTTTGTTGAAACATAGGGTCTCCTATAGACCCTAGTTCTATATTGATATTTTCTTCATTCAAGGAGTAATCATCTATTCTTATAAATCCACTGTATTCAGTAACTCCTCCACTGGTATTGTCAATTGATGCATTAAACTTATCAGGAATGGTTGAATAAGAATGCAAATAAAACATTCTCTCAGTGTAAAGAGATGAATCTATTCCTACACAGAAATATGATGGGTCTTTCTCTGGAGCGATTCTACATTCAAAATCACCATAAGTAGTAATCATAAGCGTTAGCCAATACACATTATCTTCTAACGTATTATCCAGTATATTAAGTCTTGTTGTAAGGTAACTAGAAGAGGAGTTATCGGCAAAAAGGTAGCAAGCATCAGCGGTAATGGGCAAAGGTATTTTATCTGAAGCACTAATTATATCATGACCAGGTATTATAACTTCTATTGTATATTCACTTCCTGCTTTAGGGTAATAGTTCAGGACATAAGTGCTGTCCTGATAACTCAATTTGCCAAGCAATTCATTATTTTCGTATAATTGTACCTCAGCATTAGTAATCAAAGGAAAATCATTGCCACTACTTCTGGTAGGAAGAGTTTTGTTTATTGATAACACAATAACACTATCTGGGTGTAATATAGCATTTAACACAATTTGGTCTTCAGCCTGAGGATAAGGCAGATCCAGCTCTTTGGTGCAGGATGTACAAACAAGTACTCCTAAAAAGAGCGCTAATATTGTCTTCTCAACAGGCTTCATTTACGTGTAAACGCATAACTATCTACAGTTATTATTGTGAGCGCACAAAGAAACAATTATTCATCTTATTTTAGAGCCTTATTCTCACTTTAATTTAAGTAGATATGTTTTTTGGGCAGGTCTATCTGTATACAAGACAGGCTGTAAACTACTTCAAATCTCAGATTGGACAAAGGTTACGTAAGAAATATCACGGTATTATATTAAAGCGCTATTAACGCAAAAGCATGTAGTGTAACAATATTGAGTGCTATCCGCTAAATTCCAACTTTTATATCAAAATAGACTAAGTACCTACGCCCTGTTTTTAAATTAGCCTATCAAAGTTTATATACAAGTGGCTACAAGCTCTATTGAGTTGATTCTAACCGAACCCTCAAGGCCGAACCTTTCAGGCCGAACCTTTCAGGCCGAACCTTATCGTAACAAAAAGTAGAATAATCTTTACCCGCCTTTTAATGCACGCTACTCCTTCCTTTTGATACTACAAGCCGCTAAAGATGCCTTGCCGGGCTGGCCTGACGGCATTATCTTCGGGTGTTGCATGCCCTTGGTGCAAGGATAAGCCTTGCAAATGCGAACCAGATATATAAAAGGACATTAAAATAAGGCGAAATATGCATCTGCTTCACGTCACTTGCTCCAACTGCTTCCCGCCGGTTTGGGCAAGTGCCCCGGGGCAGTCAGCCTAACTGACGGGAGGCAGTTAGCAGAAGTGCTTAGGGGCAGTTGAATGATTTGCAATGAACAGCTTGTGTAGAACAGAGATATACCGAGCTGATACTTCGTCCGATTAGGAGTGGAAGGCTAGGCTATGTCTGGGGGACCCCATCTGATAACTTAGAGTATTAAGTATAGATCTGCCAAATTTCAAAAATTTGGCAGATCTCCTGGGTTATAAGTTATTGATCAGAAAGAGGCTCCCAGACACAGCAGCCTGGCTAAAAGCATAAAAAAAGGGGCAAATGCCCCTCATCCTGGTCCTATGTTAGACAGTTACTATCAGTTCGGACTATACTACTTCCAGACTGACATCCATCCTACCGCTGCGCACTTCTTTAGAGCCGCTGATGGTAGTACGTACTTCAAGGCTATAGCTTCCTTTCTTCATCCCTTTGGGCATGGCAAAGCTTAGTTTGCTTTTGCTATTGTTCCGCAGACGCTCTACCCTGTACTCCGTACCGCTGCTGTGGATGAAAAACACCCCCTGCTCAGCAGATTCAGTATCCTCAACTTTTACCAGATCGCCTAATAGTTCGGCGGTATTGCCCGGTGTAATCTGCTGGTTGATCGTATCGGAGCCATAATCATAAAACTCAATCAGCTCAGGTGCAGGCACTACGTTTTGCAACTTCTTGGTCACTATCCGCTCTACTGCCCTGCGCATCTCCGTATTTTGAAGTAAATTGATGTTGATCTGGTGTCGCTCGGGATCAAACTCATCCTTTACATTTTTAAATACCCCACTGATGGTGTGGTAGATGGTAAAATAGTGGGAAGTAAAGCCCAAACCGAGGCCGATGTTGTGGGTTACCTCCTTCAGGAATGCATTGATTACGGCATTACATTCTGTCTTTTTCAGAATAGAACCTTCTATTGTCATGTTTTCTACAATCTCTTCTACAGTAAGTCTTTTGCTGTCCTGCACCTGTGCCCTGAAATCAGTAGGATCGGGCGTCAGCGGATTGTCTTTGAGTGAGTAAAATAAGTACATAATCTTTTGATTTGTAAAACGTTAACCTCAGTGAAGATAGGCTTCAGGCAGAAGTATAACTATGAGATTAATATAGCACGATATGACCTGTAAGCATTATGAGGTTATGCATGAATTTGGCAGGTAAGTTTTTTATCATAAAATACTGTTGCACAAACCATTACGACCTATGCCCACGCTGAAGCTTTGAACTAAACATCCTGAACTTTATATTGTGATATGCTACAGTCACCCCTAAGACATAAGTTTACCGTAGAGGAGCTTTACCGCCTGCAAGAACTGCTGCAACCCGAGCAGCGTATGGAACTTGTGTGCGGAGAAATTATAGATATGAGTCCTATAAACCCACCCCATGCTACCTGTGTGCGTAAGTTAATACGCTTTTTTCAGGAGCACCTAGCAATTGAAAAGTATGTATATGATGTCCAGAACCCCCTTAAGCTATCTGATGACTCTCTGCTGCAGCCGGATCTGGTGATCTCCCACCTGCGCCCGGGGCTTCTGGAAAATGAGCATATCAAAGCCGAAGATGTAGCTGTGCTTATGGAGGTGGCGGACTCCAGCTATCGCTATGACAGTGAAGACAAGTATGCCCTTTACGCCTCTGCCGGAATTCCGGTCTATGTCATCATTAATCTCAATCAGCGACAGGCAGAAGTATATACAAAGCCGGAAGGTAATCAGTATACGCTAAAACAAATTGCGACAGAGCAGTTTACCATGCTGGATATACTAATTACACTGGATGATATTCTTCCCAAAGCCTAGATATGTTGAAGTGTTATGGTGTTATAGCTTTCTTGAATATGCAACTATAACACCATCACACCATAACACTTTAACACTAACTATTTCATCAACTCTTCTATCTCCTCTGCTTCTATCGGTATGTTGGCCATAAGGTCATTAATGCCATCTTCCTGTATCACTACATTATTTTCCAGTCGGATGCCGATGTCCTCTTCCCGAATGTAAATACCCGGCTCCACGGTAAAGACCATGCCCGGCTCAAAGATACGGTACACATTGCCTACATCATGTACATCCAGCCCCAGATGATGGGAAGTACCGTGCATAAAATACTTCTTGAGTAGAGGCTGCTTGGGGTTTTGCTTTTCCACATCATGCTTGTCCAGTAAGCCCAGGCCGATCAACTCGCTCTCCATGATTTTCTCTACCTCCTTCTGGTACTCCTTGACCACATTACCCGGCCGGAGCATTTTCATGGCTTCCCGCTGTACCCTAAGCACCGCATTGTACACTTGCTTTTGGCGTTTGCTAAACTTCCCACTGACGGGAATGGTGCGCGTCATATCCGCATTGTAGTTGCCGTACTCCGCACCTACGTCCATCAGCAGTAAGTCACCTTTCCGGCACTGCTCGCTATTGGCGATATAGTGTAGCACACAGGCGTTTTTACCGGAAGCTACGATAGGTTCGTAAGCAAAGCCGCGAGAACGATTCCTGACAAACTCATGCAGGTACTCCGCTTCAATTTCGTACTCCATCACACCGGGTTTCACAAACTGCAATACCCGGCGAAAGCCCTGCTCCGTAATATTACAGGCTTCCTGCATCACTTTAATTTCTGCTTCAGACTTTACCGCTCTCAAATGATACAGATGTGGAGCCAGCCTTTCGTAACGGTGCAAGGGGTATCTCTGCTGACACCATTTGATAAAACGGGCATCGCGGGTTTCTACTTTTACATCGGCCCGAATGTGCTCATTGGCATTAAGGTATACATGATTGGCTTCGGCCATCAGCATGCTGAAGATACGCTCAAACTGGGATAGCCATAGTACGGTCTGTATCCCCGAAACCTCCCTGGCTTCTTCTTTGGTATACTTGTGTCCTTCCCAGATAGCGATCTCCTCATTGGTCTCGCGTAAAAACAGTATCTCCCGATAATCTTCGTTAGGAAAGTCGGGAAACATCAGCAATATGCTTTCCTCCTGGTCAATGCCAGTAAGGTAAAAAAGGTCGCTATTCTGAATAAAGCGCATACTCCCATCCGCATTGGTCGGCATGATGTCATTGCTGTTCAGCACCAGTACCGAGCAGGAATGCAGCTCGCTGCATAGGCGTTTTCTGTTTTCTGTAAATAGTGAAGCATCTAATGGTGCGTATCTGGGCATGGGTTATTATTTTTGGTATACTACGGTACAAATGAATAAGTGAGGCACAATAGTTTGTTGTAAAGGTGAACACTAAAACAACCAACATGTAC
>NZ_JBBPHP010000049.1:0-45361 GCF_038039535.1 Catalinimonas locisalis
ACATACCAGTAGGTAATGGATTCGCTTACCTAAGCCTGGTTACAGACGCATATTCTCGCAAAATTGTAGGATGGCATCTGCATAAGAGCCTTCATGCTATTGGAAGCATCAAAGCACTTAAAATGGCCTTGGAACAAAAAGGTGAAGCCCTACCCTACCAGCTGATCCACCACTCAGATCGTGGCATCCAGTACTGTTGTAATGATTATATCAAGCTCCTCAATGACAACAAAATTTTAGTTTCTATGACCAATTTCCCTGATCCGCTAGAAAATGCTCTTGCTGAACGTATGCACCGAACACTCAAAGAGGAGTTCAAGTTAGAGCGAGGCTTTCCAACTTTTGATTTAGCGCTACAAGCAGTGGCCAGGACAATCTATGTCTATAACCATAAATATCCGCATGGTAGCTTGGGATATCTAACGCCAAATCAAGTGCATAAAGGTAGAAAACCAGGTAAGAAAAAATGGAGGAAGTACAGTAGAAAGGCTAATCAAGCTCTGATGGATGCCATGGTGGCTTGACTTACAAACTAAGACAGAACAGAGTAAACATTTTTCCCTCAATCCATCACCCTCCACCTGGAAAAAGGGTGTGGGTGAGGGAAAAATGGGCAACAAAAGCAGGTTTTTGAAATAATGTTAAACCAGAAAAGACAAGTTCTCAATAATGTACAATTATTCAATTACCTTTAAATCCCTCCTTTTTGTAGACCTATTTTAGCTCTATTCATTTAACCTGACTAGATTCAAATCAAAATTTCAAAGAGAAAACAGTTATTTTTTTAAGCTAATGAAAAAGTGAGGTCAGGTTGTAAATTTCTCCTATTTCTGCACTAGACAATGCTCTATTGAATATTGCTACCCCCCCAATATGGCCGATAAAATGATTGGTCATTTCGCCACGAACAGAATTGCTGCCTACCGTAAAATCAGCTCCATCTTTACCGCCATCAAAAATACCTTCTGGATAAGGGAACGGATTGCTGTAAGGCGCGCTGTCCAATGTACCATCTAGGTATACTCGGATAAACTGCCCGTCATAGCTCATGGCAATCATATGCCATTGATCATTCGCCACTTCTGTTCCCCCTGAAGCATAGCTGATCCAGGCTTTCTCTCCTGGTGACTTACCGCCCAGGGCAGAGATATGTCCATGCACTCTATTTTTGCAAGGTACACGTTTCATCGTGTGAGATTGGGTCATGCTGTGGGCATTCATAAAGAGATAGTACTGTCTTTTGTGGCGGCTTTCATCCCAAACACCGGCGATAGCCTGCCAGGGCTTTTCACTTTGTCGTTTTACCCAGGCAACTACCGTCACCTGCGCATCAGGTCCAAAAATATCGAGCTTACCCAGTTGTTCCCTAGGCACATGCAGCCAGCCACCTTCTTCTACTTTAAGAAAAGAGGGGCCAAAAATACCTCTTCCCTTTACAAATTTCACCTTTTTATTTCCTGCTATCAGTGTGACAGGCTCGGCTCCATATGCTTCTAAAACTGCCTTATCTTCTTTGGGTTGGAAATCCCAGAAACTAACCAGCCCTTCCTGTTCATAGATCCATCTGCTGGCAGAATCCTGAGTCAGTTGAGCATGACAGGATGTCCATAAGAACAAAAAAAGCCAAACCTCATGCATCAATATCTGAAAAACGAACTTCATTTATTTAAGACCAAGCGCCTGTTTTTTCTCTTCAGGAACTGTACCTTCAGCTACACCAGTGGTATAGGGAATAGGCTTCATCATATCCTGATCCATTTGCTCAGGAAGGATGAAAACATTACCCTCTTGGTCAGAGAAATACAGCACAGATTTAGAAGGCTGTCTACCGTGTCCGTCGGCCCAAATAGCGTAAAAGTCAGGATGCGCATTTACCGGACGGCGGGCATAGGTATGGTTTCTTTCGCTGCTAGAGGTTAATTGTTTGACCATCTTCCAGCTTTTTCCCTGATCAGTACTGGTCCACATGGCAATTTCCCCTCCAGGATTATAAGGCTGAGGGCCAGTTTCGGTAGGAGCAATGATACGCCAGGTTCCATCTTCCTCTAAATAAAGAGAACCCATGTCATAGTTATTGTCTGAAGTGGTGATGTCGTGGATAAGCCACTCATTGTCGTTCCAGTGGGCTATTTTCCAGGTTCGTGGATCATTGGCAGGACCTGCCTCATAGCCTTTACTGGTCAGGTACAGGATGACAGGATTCCCCTTTTCATCGTAGCGGATATCTTTGAGATAAACATTCAGATCTTCATTGTAATAATCATGAATGAGGGCGGGGTTTTCAATTTCTGTGAGTGGTAACTGCAAGGTCTGTCCGTCAACGGTTTGCCAGCTTTTGCCAAAATCCGGTGTTTCTACATAATAAAGATTTGTTCTGTAATTCAGACCGTTTTTTTCTTCCGTATCCGGGTGAAAATTAAAAGCACTACCTGCCACTTTTCCATTGGTAGCGCTGATCTGGTAATGGCCTTTTTTAATGGCTGCGATCCGCTGCCACTCTGACCAGCTTTTGCCGTCTTCGCTGGTCATAAAGCAAAGTGTCCTGTCCGCAGGAAAATTATACTTCGTAAAAAAGTTGATAAACCCCTGCTCGGGAAGATACCAGGCCTGCATGTAGGAGAAGTTGGTCATAGGTATTACCTCCTCCTCTTCTTCCTTTGTAACCTGTATCAGCTCAAATGAGTCAATATTGTATGGTTCCTTGCTACGGCTGATATAGGATGGTCGGGAAGTACCATGTGAGGTAGAAAAGATCCAGATGTAGCCTTCATCATCTATGGAAATTACAGGATTATCGTGGGCATCGGTAGTGTGCTTGTCCAGCAGCAAGGTTGGCTTGGGTACCATGCCAGTCTCATGATCAAAATAGGAGACCATATGGAGCAGAGTAGAATTGGTGCTGTCAGTGCCTCCGTAACAAAAAAAAGTTTTATTGACCTCTGGACGGTACACCGCAAAAGGTTTATGCTTAGCCGGATAGGTACCCAACCCTCCACTGTATTTGTAAACATACTCATTGTCTATTTTCTGGTTGTAGTACCAGATGCCATGATAACCATCTACCTTCTGGTTAATGAGTTCTCCTTCAGCAAATTGATTATCCGGATGTACCTGTTTCACATCTGCCTCTGTGCCCTGCTCGCTGGAAGAAGAGCAGGCCAGGGTTAGCAGAGAACATACAATGAAAATGGAAAAAATTTGTCGTTGCATAAACTTAGTTATTTTGATCCCACCATACTGGAATCGTGAAAATGGTTATATCATTGATGTTACTGGGAGTATTCGGATTTCTGCTCACTTCGTCCAGTGGATAAGGTAGGCGCAGAGCAGTGCCTTCGGGGTGGCGCATTTCCGGAATGCCTGTACGCCTCCAGTCGTTGTATGCCTCCATTGCTTGCAGTAGCCAGAAGGAAATATATTTCTGCTTGATAATGTGCTCCAATGTCAGGTCATCAATTCCTGGAAGTACACTTCCCTGCTCCATGTAGGCAGTTGCTTCAGCTTCAGCAATACCTGTGCGTAACAGAGCCTCTTCTACAGCTTCCTCGTAGGAATTATAGGCTTCTTCTGTGTTACCCTGCCGGAGATTGGCTTCGGCCTCAATGAATTTAAGTTCATCATAAGTTACCAAAGGCAGGGGTGCATCATCTGACAAAATAGTCTCCAGAGAAGGAGATGAATACAGTACGTGGGCTACATCAGACTGATTGTTGCCTACTGGCGCCCCTACAATCTCATCGTTGATCTTGAGCAACCAGTAATCCGCTCGTGGATCTGTAAAACCTTCTTCGGTGAACTCATCCAGTATGTCTACAAAAGTAGTACTGGCAGCATAGATATTTTGTCCTTTTTGAAAGTTAGCATAGGGATTTGCATTGGCTGTACCCGTTTGGTACTGATTGAAAATAAAGCTTTCCTCCGGACCGGTAAATGAATTAGCAATTGCCTGTAGTGCATTCTGAGCAGATTGCTGAGGGTTCACATTACTTAACCTATTGTAGAACCTGGCTTTGAGCGCATAAGCCGCTTTAATCCACTTGTCGGTATCTCCTTGATAAATCAGGTCCAGATTACCAGGATTGGCGATAGCTTCTTTGTTTAAATCAGCAATCGCCTCATCCAATAAATTTTGCAGATCAGTATAGATAGCTTCCTGGCTATCAAAAGCAGGTGTACGGTTAAGGCTTCCCTGTAATGCTTCCGAATGAGGCATGTCCCCATAAAGGTCTGTTGCACTGCCCAACGTGTAGGCGTACAGCACTTTGGCAATACCAACATAAGTGTAGTTTCCTTCCTCATCGCCTCCCTCTGACCCTTTCTGTATAATAATGCTGAGGTCAGAAAGTCCGTCGTAGGTACTGTTCCAATGATTGTTACTCACATTCATAGGCTCAATGGGGTTCAGCCTAACGTTGGTAGCATGCTCTACAAACACTGCAATGGCACGGGCAGCATCTCCACCAGCAATCGCACTTACCGTATTAATTGTAGCCTGCGGTAAAAGAAGGGAAACAGGCACATCGGTAGGTGAATTAGGATTGGTATCTATCTCATCCATAATGTCTTCAGAACAGCTGAACTGCATAAAGATGAGCAGTAGTAAGCTCAGGTTAATTTTGTATAGTTTACGTTTCATCATCATTGAAAATTTAGGGTTAGAACTTGAGTCGGACACCTGCTCCATAGCTTTTGAGCTGAGGGTAAGAGCCGTACTCTTCACCCTGAGAGTTACCTCCTCCATTACCTACACCTGTTTCCGGATCAAAATTGGGGAGGTTGGCCCAGAGCAGAAAGTTACGCCCAGTCAGAAATACGCTGGCGGAAGAAATGAATGTTCCACCTAAGAGGCTTTGCGGTAGATCATAAGTAAGGCTTACCTCCCTGAGTTTGACAAAAGAAGCATCATACACATTGGACTCTACGATGGGGTCTTCATTTCTGCGAAAGAATTCAAACCCTCTTTGAATTACTATATTGTTATCACCTTCTACCACTAGGTTGCCCGCTTCGTCATAAAACCCTTGTTTACCGGGAAAAACGTAATCTTCTTCACGATTTTCAGTGACTGCCAGCACACCGTAAAGTTTTCCCAAACGATTGACACCTGAAGAAATCACACCTCCTTTACGCCAATCAAGCTGTGCCATCAGGCTAAACCCTTTGTATGTAAAGGTGTTGACAAAACCTATTTCAAAATCAGGCTGTACACTTCCTAGCGGTACTTCTTCGGTAGAGCGCAGGGGCATGCCGTATCGTGGGTTTGGGTTTCCATTGGGCAGCAATTCTCTGCCATCTACTACTACCTGACCAGTAGCTGGGTCACGCGCATAGCCTAATGCTGACAGGAATGGATATTCTCTGCCTTCTTCCGCTACTATGTTAGGTCTGAAACCTCCCAATTCCAGCCGCTCTATTCCTTCTGCCAGGCTTACAACTGTATTATTGTAGCTGGTAAAATTAGTGGTAACTTCCCACTGGAAGGCATCTCCATACACTGGTTGTCCTGTCAAGATCAGTTCATGACCTTTAATGCTCATTTCTCCGGCATTACGCAATTCGGTTGCAAAACCAGTAGAGCGGGCTATGGGAACACGATAAATTTGCCCATCGGATCTGGTATCAAAATAGGTGTAGTCAATTCCCAGGCGGGCATTGAAAAACCTCAGGTCAAGGCCTAGTTCTACTGTACGGGTATTCTCCGGTTCCAGAACCTGGCTGTTGAGGTTATTACTGAGAGTAAAAGCATTGATACCATTGAAAGGAAACAGAAAACCTCCTGCACCACCCTGCACATAAACATTTTGGGTTGAGTATATAGGTCCTGCCTGTCCTACTTCCGCAATGCTGGCCCGTACTTTCCCAAAGGTCAGGTAGTTTTCATTATGTGTGATAAGTTCGGTGAATGCCAGGCCCAGCCCCAAAGAAGGATAGAAGAATGAACGATTGCCTCTTGGCATGTTGGAAACAATGTCATTTCTTCCCGTAGCATTCAAAAAGAAGGTGTTATTCCAGGAAGCTGCAACATTTCCATAGAAGCCTACTACTCTTCTGCGGCCTATGTATTCGTCAGTGGTTTGGGTACTGGTGTTTGACACATGATCAAACCCACCGATAATGATGTCATTCCCCTGGTTATTGATTGCCCTTGAACGTACATCATAAATTTCATTACCCAGCAGTATGTCCAGTTGAAAGCTTTCTGCAAAAGTTTTTGAGTACTGTAAATTCAAATTGGAGTTGATCTGCTGGCTAGTATTCAAACGATCGTAGATTCTTCCGCCGCTGGGAGGATCAGTACGGCCGCCGGTGTCGCCAGAGCCGAGGGCAAGAACGGTTTTATTACTTTCCGTATAGGTATCCAGGCCAAGCCTGTAGTTGAGACTTAATCCTTCAGCTATTTTATAGTTGGTATTGATGTTTCCAAAAAAGCGATTGGTTTTGTTATCGGTATAGTTGTTTTGCAGCGACCAGTAAATGTTGTCATGCTGGCCCCGGAAGTTGATCTGACTGTATGGGTTACCAGGTTCGGAAATAGGTTTGGCGGCCAGGTTATAGGATATAGGAGCAAAGAAAGCAGCATAGAACAGGCTGGAGTTCCCTCCACCTTGTACCGCTTCATCTATCCGTAGGTTGGAGTAGTTTAGAGATGTTCCTACCGTAAGCCTTTCTCCCAGTTTGTAGTCACCAGCAAGCTTGAAATTCAGGCGCTGCATTTCTGTACCGGGTACAATGCCCTGCTGATCTGTGAAACCTACTCCAACTGCATAGTTACCCCCTTCAAAGCTATTAGCGATGTTAAAATTACCATTATAAGTACCACCAGTCTTAAAGAACTCTTCCGGTGTGTTATAGGCAGCAGCGGCTTCTTCTTCTCCAAGCTGGTTAATATAGTTACCCATAGTATCTATGCGTGGCCCCCAGGAAAATGATGAAAAGGCATTGAACATTCCATTTTCTCCCTGCATGTAGGTTTGCTGTATGTCAGGCATCACAGAAATTCTGTCAAAGCTGTAGTTGGAGTCAAAGCTAATTTGAGGTTTGCCCCCTGCACCTTTCCCACGCTTGGTAGTGATCACGATCACTCCATTGGAAGCTCTCAGACCATAGAGAGCAGCGGCAGTAGGGCCTTTTAAAACGTTGATAGAAGCAATATCACTGGGATTAATATCTACTGCACGATCGCCACCGTCTATGGGCAATCCATCCACTACATACAAGGGCTCATTGTCCCCCACAAAAGAGCGACTACCACGAATGGTTACCTGAGGCCTGGCTCCCGGAGCCCCGGTAGAAGGGCGAACTATGACTCCGGCAACTTTACCCTGCAAGCTACTGATCATGTTAGGATTACCTACTTTGGCAATAGCCTCTCCATCCACTTCCTGTACCGCATAACTAAGGGCTTTTTTCTCGCGTTCAATACCAAAAGCTGTGACAACCACTTCCTGCAGTGAAGCGATGTCAGGCATCATATCAACGTTAATAATTTCACGTCCGTTGATTTCTACCTCTTCAGAGACAAAGCCGATTGAAGAAAAAACCAGGGTAGTTACATCGTCTTCTACCGTTAACCGATAGTTACCGTCTATGCTAGTTACCGTACCTGTAGTAGTACCTTTGGCCAATACGTTGACCCCAGGCAGAGGGTCTCCGCTCTCCCCATCAGTGACAGTTCCCCTGATAACTTGTTGTAACACTTTTTCAGGAATAATGGCAGTATTCCCTTTGAGGGAATTGATGTTACCTTGAAAGGTATTACTCCCTGTCTGGTTAAATCCTGGCTTGGTTTGCCTGATTTGCTTGGGTAAGTTGTCCCGGAATAGAATAACCTGATCGGCATAGATTCGGTAATGTATATCTTTGCCATTAAATATCTTTTTCAGTACTGCACTTAAAGGTTCCTCTAAAGCAATAAAACTCACCTGCGCTTGTACATCAATCTGGTCATTGCTGAAGACAAATACATAACCAGTCAGGCTTTGTAGGTCTTCCAGTACCTGAGCAATACTTTTGTTATCTACCTGCAGACTGATCTTTTTCTCTGCCTGATCAGGCTGTATGCTGGCCTGTAGCATTTGTCCCATAGCTGCATGCATACTCAACATGATACATACACTTAGCAACATACTACTGTATATTTTGGGATAAAGGAAGTGTGTGAACAATACTTTTGTCCACTTTGCCAAATTTTTCATAAATTGACAGCGTTTACATTAAACATTGATTAAAGTGCCGGTGAGAAAGTGATTGTCCGCCAAGACCTGCTTTCTCTTCCGGCAAAAGTCTAAGACCGGATCATTGATATCCGGTTTTATTTTTAATCTGTCTTTTGACAGCCCTCTCCATACAAAATGACTCTTTTCCCATCCTCTCTAAAACCAAAAGCGTTAGTCATGGCAAGTGTATTAAGAATCTCGCGATAGGAATCCTTGCTAAATGTACCGGTCATGCTACAGACTTGCAGTTGTTCATTTTCAAACTCCACTTCAATATCAAAGTAATGTTCCAGTACTCCGGCAATTTCCTGAAGGGTACTTGCCTGAAAAACAATTTTATTTTCCATCCAGGCTAGGCTTTGTTCTACTTCAGTCGTTTCTTTTGAAATACTCTTGTCTGTTTTAGAATAGGAGAGTTTTTCGTTAGGTTGTATCAATGCAGCCTGTTCCTGCTCACCAGGATACAGAAAGGCTACTTTACCAGTGCTGACTGTTGTCTCCATTTTGCTGTCTTTTGCATAAGCTTTTACATTAAAAGAAGTACCCAGCACCCTGATCTTACCTTCGGGTAGTTCTATAATAAAAGGTTTCAAGGTATCACGTGCTACATCAAAAAAGGCTTCTCCATTCAGGATTACTCTGCGTTCATCACCATTAAATGATTGGGGAAATTTCAGACTACTTTCAGTGTTGAGGTAGATGACGGTTCCATCAGGCAACCTAAGCTGTTGCTGTCCACCTATCTGGGTTTGTACCAGTTGCCACTGCTTACTTTCATTAAAGAATGGTGTATATATCCATAGCAGGTAACCTGACAAAAGGAGAAGAGATATCATGGCTGCTGCTAGATATGCTCTCTTAGACAAAGAGAAAATTGGAGGTTCGCTTATCCGTGCATCTATACGGGCATACACCTGATCTGGCTTAGGCAGACGTTCAACTCCTCCTAAGTCCCAGGCTTGCTTTAGTTCCAGATACTCATGTTGGTTGGCATCAGACGCTCTGATCCATTCTTTTAATTGCTGCTCTTCTTCGGGATCAGTGTGTCCTGACAGATGCCTGATGATGAGTCTTTGATAGTCCATGGTTGTTGTATTTCAGTCTAAAGACAAGCGAAAACAACAAAACCCCTATGCCTACAAATTTTTTTTTACAATGCTGTTAGAGATCTCAAATAAAGGAGAGTAAAAAAGTAAGTGGCAGCAGCTTTACGAGATTTGAAAGGTAAAATTGCATATCAGCGTGTTGCTGATAGTTTTGGATACTTTTTCTCAAAATGAGGGTTGCTTTAAGCAACTGATTCTCAACCGTTTTATTGGATATCTGAAGTAATTCAGCCACCTGTTGATATTTCATGCCATCCAGGCGCACCATCTGAAATATAAGTCTGCAGCGAGGAGGCAATCCATCAATTGTCTTTTCAATGATAGTCTCAAATTCCTGCTGCATATATTGATATTCCGGTTGAGCATCCTGCTTACCTGCTATTTGAGGCAACTCTATGTCATTGTTGAGAATAAAACGTTTATTTCTTTGATTAATCAAGTTAAGCGATTGCCGTTTGGTTGCTATGAAAAGGTAATTATCAAGCTGAATTACCTTGGACATTTGCTTTCTGTTTTTCCAGATTCTGACAAACACTTCAGATACCACTTCTTCTGCTATCTGTTCAGATTTAACGAAGTAGATAGCCCAATGAAATATTTTTTGATAATAGTTATCATAAAAAGTCCGGAAGGCTTTCTTATCATTCCCTTTAGCAACTTTGCTAAGCAATACTTTTATTTCGGCATGGTCCGCCACTGCTCTTTAAGATTAGTCAGTTTGTCACTCATAATTTCAAATCAATATTCAACAATTCAAAATTATTTTCTTGATTAAGTCACAAAAAAGCAAAAATTAGATTTATTATTAGCAAAAATTATGAATTCTTAAATAGAAAATAATTATTATTTTTCTAACAAATTTTTAAACTTTATTTATAATTGTATAATCACTAAGCAACTTCAAAAGGGTGCTTGAAGTTAAATACCTGTTATCTAAAAATTAATTAGGTGATTATTAATGAAGTATTCCGGTTATTTATCTCATCTTTAATTTTATAATCGCTTATATGTAAAGAGGTTTAGAGCAGTCATATTAGTTGGTTTTCCCATGAACATAATGTTATTAGTAGGTGCACAAAACGGTACTTTAATAAAGCCAATATTAATAGAAAATTAGTGTTAATGGGTTCGAGAGCTTGTTACTTCTAGCTCTTCAATGAAATTAAAAATAGTTTTAGCTGAAGTAAAGTAGAAAGATAATGACTCAAAGTACACTAACTTATCATAAGCAATTAGGTAACCTATTCGGTGACCAAGACATTTTTTAATTCTCAAATAATTGACTTTCAATTGTTTATAATTACTGTTTAGGAGCCTAACCCTCTGCGAGGCTCCTGAAACTAAAGGACATTTTAAAGCAAACCCCTTTAAATCATATGGTTTAGAGTTTTTTTTCTTTCTCAGGATACCAAATAGAACCAAACCAATACAAATCATTCGGTGACCTTTTTTGGTTTTTTCATCCTGTAAATTGTACTCCTTTAATACGTTTTGGTATATATCAAAACAGAGCAAATTTAAGCAATTTGATCATCTGATCATGAGGCTGTGTTCTTTGGAATAAGCTTATTTCATTCCATCGCCTATGAAAACTTAATAAAAACCACCTTTTTTTATTCTCAATTTTTTGACTCTCAAATAGAGTATGCTCTGGGGCATCAACTGAAGAACCCTACTCTTTTGAAGACTAAAAGGAATAAAAGTTAAAAGAGGAATTTATACAGTTTATCAAGACAATATCTTAGAACTTTAGGCTTACGAGTATTCAATCAGCTCGAGATGATCCACAGATTGCATGCCCCCTTTAACATAAATTGAAACTCTTACATTGAAGACATGAGTAATCAGTGAAAGAAGTTATACTCACCGAGGAACAGGGCCTGAACTAAGGGCGACTGGCCATATCCAAGTCTTTGACCAGCGCAGAGCCTGCGGGGTGTGGGAAGGGAGGAGACTCCCCGGTCAAAAACTCTATCAGAATATTACGCGTCATGTGTGCAAGCCCCGTGGCGTTGGAATTCGATTCCACCACATCTTGACCCAAGCGCTTCCCCATCTCCACCGGCGTGGGGCGATAAGTGTGCGTAAAGAATGCACCATCCGGCGCTCGCATCTCGTGTAATAAGGCCGTGCAGCGTTCCACAATTCGCAGTCGAAGCTCGTCATCAAACTCCTCCCCGTGCTGATGGATGATATTCAGCAGGTTGGCTGTATTATAGACGATGATCGAGTTGTCATAGTCCTCGTTGAAGAGAATACGCAGGGTAGTTTCTTTCACCTTCTCCGCTTGCGGCAGCTTGATTCCTGCAAGGTGAAGGAATGAAAAAACCTTTAGGGTACCAGACAAACGATACCCCCAGTTCTCTTTTCCTTCGTAACCAAAAAATCCGTCCGGCTGCTGCATTTCGCTGACCAACTGTTCAACAGTCTTGGACAGGACCTTACGCCGTTCTGCGGGAAGCTCCCGAAAGAATGGCCATTGGTGCCGCAAACGCGCCCCTACTTCCCACGTATTGTCTCCCCATGGCAAGGCCCGCATCCAGGCATTCAATGCCTCGGGAGACTCAAGATGAGCAAAAGCCTGTGCCGCCTCTTCATTGTGTTTCATATTATCCATCGGCGGTGGATAGAGCAGCTCACCACCCAAATCGCTAATCGTACTCAGCGCCATAGACGTCACACGCGAAAGCGTAAGATGCGTGTATTGATCACGATGCTGAGGGTCACGAAACAAACCGCTTTCTGAATCTTGCCTACCTTGGAGAAAGCCGATCACGTTCGCCTTAAAATCAGGTGTAGTTGCTTCCAGCAAATCGGCCTGCTGCAAGATCGCTACCAGCTTTGAGGTGGACTCTATGTCCGGTGCGAAACAAGTGTCGGTCGGTGCGGCCTTTTTCGCACTCAGGGAATAGAAGCAGCCACCGCTTTCGGAATCGTAGACCTGCGCCCACCACGCAAAGGACTCATTAAACTCAGCGTCCAGCGAGGCCAAAACTCGGTCTTCAGCCTTTTTGACCTTGACGGAATGCTGCCCAATAAGAGAGGTTGTGACTAGTGTAAATAATAAGATCAAGGATAACTTATTAGAAAAAATTTTTCTCATTTTATATAAAGTTTTGTAGTACACCCCTTTTATTCCGATGGCACTCAAGCCGAATGTACAGCACTACGCGCTAATAATATTACTGATATCTATTTCATACATCTGGCGTTTGCCTCCCTGATGCGTTGAGTCAAAGTAAACTTTGGTGCCCTGTTGGTTGCAGCGTGGGTGAAGGTCGCAGCGCCATTCGCCGCTAAACTTCTCTGGCTCATGAAAGCGCCCCAATATCACTTTCTTTTGGCTGGGCACATGATAGAGGTAGAGATCCTGCTTCCGCTGCTCACCCGGATAGGTATCATTCAGAATCCACTCATGGTTCGTATTGGGAACATAAGTGTTATGGCCGTTACGGGTCATGTACTCTTCGCCAACAATCTGGTACTGCTTACTCTTATCCTGAAAAACATAGAAAGCAGCCTGATCATTATCTTCCGGCTTAGCCCAGGCACAAAGTGCATCATCTCCCTTCCAGATAAAGTGCGAAAAATGTCCTGAATCGTTCAATGCGTATAAATCACTGCCATCAGTATTAACAGTGATAGCCCGGGTGATATATAACTCATCGGGCCCATCCAATGCTTTGCCTGTGGCCTGGCGATATTCTTTAGGAGTTGGGTAGGGACGCGACCGATTCAGAAAAATCATTCTGTTACCCGAGGGGTTTACCAGCAGATGGTTTATCCAGTGGTAGTTATCTGCCACCGAACCCAACGGACGTTCCAGTTTCGCCAGATCGGCATAGGATACAATCAGCTGGTGCTCGCCGCTTTTCAAATCCATACGGTAGATTCCGGTATCTTCCGGTGCCCGCTCGGGTACCGAAGTATCAGTGGTAGCATAGCCGTATCCTGGCCGAAAAAACTGCAGGCGGGCAAAGTCTATCCCAAAACCTGTACGTCCATCCGGACTTAAGGTATAGACTGGCTTGGGTAAAATACGCCTTTGACCAGTTTTGATATTCTGAATGGTGCTCACGAAACTATCCTCTAAACGGGCATTCCAGATCACTTCCTCCGAACTACCAGGCAGCCATTGAAGCATACAGCCTTGCTGCCAGCCCCAGGCACTACTCTGCCCGATGGTAGTCCAGCGGTTGTTATCTTCCAGATCAATCAATCCAATCTGTAAAGTATCGGAGGGCTTAGGGGATCGGAAGAATAGCTCTACCTGGTTGCCCAGAGCGTAACGTCCGCTAGTATCAATCTGCCGCTTATCATAGTAGCCAAACCAATGCTGTTGTGAGCCTTCAGTAATCTGCTTGACGGGCAACTCATCACTCAGGTCAATCACATCAACCACTGACAACTGAGCACCTAAAGATAGTCCGGGAATTAGCGAAAGCCCTAGGCCGCTAATACCTGCTTGCTGAATAAATTGTCTGCGATGTATCATAATCTTTTAAATTTTATGGTTATCAATTTCAGCTTCTCACAAAGCCTGTTAAAACTTTTGTCACTGCCCATCTCATGTAATTACTCCTACCACTGATTCTCAAGAACCATCAGCATCGGGCTATCTTTTACCCATTGCGAGGCCGTACTTGGTTGACGTCCGTAGGGGTCCTGAATCACAAATGAGCCAAGCACAAGATCAGGGGAACCATCCTGATTGATGTCACCCTTATCCATCACATTCCATCTTCCCTGGTCATAGCCAGCCAGTGTAAAGCCTTCAAAAACCAGCGTATCCCCAACGGATTTGTTTTCCAACATCATCAGCGCTTCTCCGGCTGAATCCGGGTAGCCCGGAAAAAAAGAGATCACGGCAATATCCAGGTCGCCATCACCATCATAATCAGCGGGCAAGCCTTCATAAGCCCCATGTACCGGATAGAAGTAAGCCTCCTCAAATGCCAGACTATCCAATCTCTTGAAAATACGGATACCGTGGTAGGGCTTTAGAATAGCTTCATAGTCAGCATTGTCACCGGCCACATGGATAATTTCTTTTTTGCCATCCTGATCAATGTCCAGGTATTCAAAGGTCACACTTCCATAGGTGGGTGGAAATTGCAAAAGCTTCTTTGGACTAAACTTACCCTCACCTTGATTAAGCAGCGCATAGATGCTTTCATCCCCCTGGGTGAACATGGCCAGTATGTCTGTCAGCCCATCATCATTTACATCTTCGGTAAGCACTCGGGAGGGCCCCGCTTTTTGCATCAGTAAATGACGCTCATACTGATCATCGCCGGTATTTTCAAACCACTCCAAACGTCCGGCCCAATTGCCAAACTGGGCAACTACGATATCTTCATCCTGGTCATTCTCAAAATCAGCAAATGCAATATCCACCGGTCGTTGCAAACCTTCAATGACTGTGGTGAGCGAAGTATACTGATCCGAATCACTGTCATTTTCTTTGGAAAACCTCACCACACTCCCGCTTGGAGCATCGGAGGAAGGAAAGGATCCCATGAGAAGGACCCATAAGTCTCCCTCTTTTTCTCTGATACGCGCAGGGGGAGAACGAACACCCAGCGACTGTACTGGCTTGAGGTCTGAGGTAAAAATATTGATCGTGCTGTAATCCTGTTTAACATCTCCGTGATAAATCAAACCTGAACTGGCTTCGTATTGAATCATCGTAGCCATAGGCGGTGAGATACGAGCCTGGGGGGATCTGGCAGTAAAAATATCTTTTACTTCCAGGTCAACAGCTGGGTTAATAAGCTTTTCCGGTGCCTCATGAATAATATAATCCTTAATTTTTTCCCAATCTGCCGTATCAATAAGAGGTTCTTCAGGATATACATTGGCTTCCAATACCAGGCGTCTGCCTTCTCCTTTTTCCAGCAAAGTCTCGCGGCTTTCGTGCTCATAAATACCACTGAATGCACCCATTCTGGGCAGCACTTCGTTTTTCCAGATATGCCTGGGAAGCAATTCAGGAGGAGCGTAGGCATGACAGGACTGGCAATATGCCTGGCTCAATGCTTTACCCTCTGAAAAATAAGCTGTGCTATCAATTCTGGTAGCTTGAGAAGAGTCAGTATGGTTAGTACAAGACAGAAAAAGTACAGTGCTTATTCCCCAAACAAGCATGTATCTAATCGATGACCAACTTCTAAATCCAATCATTTGTCTATCTAAATAAATTGTACTGCTCCTACGATGCTCTCTATCAATCAAAAAGTACTACCTGCCGTATTGCATCCCCCTCTGCCAAACGTTCAAAGCCTTCATTGATATCTTCTAAGCCGATCCGGTGGGTGATTAATTTATCAATCTGTAAGCGATTGGTCCGGTATAAATCCAAATAGTTGGGAATGTCGCGTTGCGCTACACAGCTTCCTAAATAGGAGCCTTTCAGGCTTTTCTCCATACCGACCATTAAAGTTGGCGATATGCTTAATCTGGCATCAGGATGGGGCAAAGCAGCCGTAACTGTCGTACCGCCTCTCCGGGTGGCCTGAAAAGCAAAATCCAGCGCGGGAATTACCCCGGCAAATTCCACGGATATGTCCACTCCACCCTGGGTTAACTCTCTGAGTTTTTCCAGTGCATCAGGAAGAGATGAGTCAATTACGTGATGAGCACCCAGTTCCAAAGCTTTCTGCCTTTTAGCAGAATTGATATCTGCTCCAATGATCTGACGAGCTCCGGCTGCCTGTGCCCCCATAATTGCGGAAAGCCCCACTCCTCCCAGTCCAACCACTAACACCGAATCGCCCATCTTCACCTGTGCTGTATTCACCACCGCTCCGACCCCGGTCATCACCGCACAACCAAACAAGGCAGCAATATCAAAGGGTATATCTTTTTCAATTTTGACCAATGAATTTACCGAGGCCACCACATATTCAGCAAAACCCGATACTCCCAAATGATGATAATAATATTCTTTATCTTTTTTGATGCGTTTGTGACCTCCCAGCAACACCCCTTCTCCATTTGCCTTGGCCCCCGGATCACAAAGCGCAGCTTTGCCGGTGGCACAGTTCAGACAATGCCCGCAGGAAGGCAAGAAAGAAAATACAACATGATCCCCAACCCTTAAACGATCTACTCCTGCTCCCAATTCTACCACTTCTCCACTGGCCTCATGCCCTAACACCATAGGTAAAGGGCGTGGACGGTTTCCGTCAATCACCGAAAGATCGGAATGACACAGTCCTGCTGCCCGAACTTTGATGAGTACTTCATTAAAAGCCGGTGGTTCCAGTTCCACCTCTTCTATTGATAAAGGCTGAGTAGTATGATAGGGCCTATCTATTTCCATTTGGTGAAGAACTGCTGCTTTCGTTTTCATGCTACTTATTTCTTAAAGTGACTAAATTTATTTTGAGCTACGGCTTCATCGGTTCTTTCTCTGGCGGAGTGCTTCAGTATATCTTTTCCGTATATCAAAAATGTTAGCAAAGTACCTCCTACGAAGGCCCAGGCAGCGCCTTTGATAACCAGGATTCCGGCGATGATTCCCGCAATGCCCAAATCCTTCTGATTTCCGGCTTCTAAAATACCGATACGCACACTCACATATCCCTGAATCAGCAAGGTCAGCGCCAGGGCAATGCCAAGAATGGGTTTGACCAGACTAACTACAGGTAGCAATAGCAAGCCTGTATTGGTACCCCAACGAAAGGAACCAGCCCCTCCGAAGATAGAGTTCATCGCCTCCTTCCCCTGCTTGAATCGCTCCACAATTACTACGTGCATGGCTGCCCACAGGGGACCACACATCACCACATCAGGACCGAAAATGCTCATAAATAGATTTCTGCCACCAAATATCTGATGAGCACGATTCGGGTCATAATCAATACGCTCATCGGTCCGTAGTTGATCTGCTTCTTCAAGTATCGCCTGGCTTTGCAGTACATCACCAAAAAGTACGATGTATGCTGCCAAAACGGTAGGCATAGCCGCCAGGAAGAATGAAAAAGAGGGGAATCCAAGTCCGAAAACTGTGTAATTGCTAAATAAGGTAGAAAAATCAGGATTGGTAATGCCCCATTCCAGATCCGGCCAGGGCGTTTCGTTCAGTAATGGTCCAACGATAACGGCCAGCATGATGATCGGAAAAATGCCCAGTTTGCCAATAACTTTCCATACACTTCCCTTTCTCATCAGCTGCCGGAAGTGATCGGAAAAAATCAAATAAAAAGCTATTCCTACGCAGCTTGTTATAGAAACCGGAAACTGATCAAAACGCCCACCTACTTCCATGACCGAAGTCACTGCCGCAATACCTGCTCCCAGAATGATACCGGACTTAATTGCCGCTGGTATGGCCATGACTACTTTGGCAGCCAGTTTGGTAACACCCAGAAAAATAGACAAGACACCCAGCATCATCTGAAAGGCAATCAGGGCATGTACCCGTTCAACGCCTTCGGGATAAGATTCTACGTAAATGATCAACAATGGAATTGCTGGTGTGATCCAACCCGGTACCACCGGGTCACCCAACAAGTGATGTAACAAGTATAACAGCCCATTTAAAATCACGACAGCAATAGCAACCTCAAAGGGCATACCGAGCAACTCCATCATCAGGGGAATGGCCGCCATATCCACTGCGCACATGAGCAGGCCCTGCAAATAGTCGGGCAACTCAAACCGATAATGCACAAAAGGTAACCTTAGTTTGAAATGTCCCAATGGAATATAGGGAGATTCATGATTGAGTGTACGCGTTTGCCATTTTCTCATTCAAAGAGGTGGTTTATTTTCCTGGAGATCGTCATCAAGGATAACTTACATAAATTAATCTTTTTAAACGACTTGGCACCCTTACTTCCCTTCCTGCTGACTTTCATTTTTTTAAGTTTTATGACCACTATTTTTCCACACTGAATGCATAAATGGAACTGGTTTGATATACCTCACCTGGGGCCAAAATAATGGAGGGAAAATGGTCATGATTTGGTGAATCGGGATAATGCTGGGTTTCCAGACAAAATGCCTCTCTATACTGATAAGGCTTTCCCAATTTTCCTGTATCGCTTCCGTCCAGAAAATTGCCTCCGTAAAAAAGCAATACCGGTTCTTCAGTATATACCGTCATTTTTCTACCACTTTCCGGTTCAAGTATAGAGCCGGCAAAACTCATTTCACCAGGGTAGTCCTTATTCAGTACCCAGTTATGATCATACCCTCCGCCATTTTTCAGATGTTGATTTTCAGCCTGCTTTGGTAGGTCTTGACCAACTTTTTTGGGTTTTCTGAAGTCAAGCACTGTTCCTTCAACCTGAGCAATTTCTCCGGTCGGGATCAGCGTTGAATCTACTACAATAAAACGATCGGCATTGATTTCCAGCATGTGATCGTTGATGGTACCGCTACCTTCTCCGCCCAGGTTGAAAAAGGCATGGTTGGTCAGCATCACCGGGGTTTTCTGATCCGTAACGGCTTCGTACGAAATCAAAAGTTCATTTGCCGGACTCAGGTGGTAGGTCACTTCTACGTTCAGATTACCCGGGTAGCCCATCTCTCCATCTTCCGATAGATAACTCATCACAATGGAGGTATCGTTAGCTGCTTTTACCTCCCAAACTACATTGTGGAAACCACCTTCACCACCGTGCAACTGGTTAGTTTCGTTATTGATGGGCAAGGTATACTCTGTACCGTCCAGCGTAAACTTTCCATCAGCAATTCTATTGGCTACCCGGCCGATAGTTGCTCCGTGAAAAGGTTCATTGGCATTCAGGTAATGATCTATACTTTCAAAGCCCAGCACCACATCCGCATAATCACCCTGCCGGTCAGGAATTCGCAGACTTACTATCCGAGCGCCAAAGTTGGTTACACTCATTTCTGTATTCCCATTCTTCAGGGAAAAGAGGTTCGTTTCCTTACCTTTGACTGTCTGCTGGAAGTCTTCCGCTTTCAATGCTGATTCTTTTTTTTGTTCCGAGCTAGAATGACACCCCTGAGCCAGTAGGAACAAACAGAGAAGGCAGATACAACAACTATATTTCATGAAAATTCTTTTAGATTTTTGATATTTGGTCTTAGTGGTTTTGTAAAATTACTTGGTACTGGTATTCACCTGCTCGGTGAGAATGTCTATTTCCATCTGGTTCCACTTGTAATAAGTGCTATGGTTGTTGCCTGCATCCGACCAGATCAAAACCATCTTTTTACCATCCTCGCTAATCCACTTGGGACTGAGCTTGTAACCATACGTTCGGTTGTCTTCACTATCCGGATAAAAGTAGTCGGAGTAATAGAATTGATTCCAGGGACCCCAGGGATTTTCAGCGTACCAGAAACCGATGCTGGCGGGATACTTACAGTCGGAACACCATCCATCCCAGAATTTTTTCCCCGGATCGCTAACGCCATAGCTTACCATCAGGTATAGGTCCAGTCCTTTGTTGTAAACCACGCTCGGAAACCAGGATGCCCACATCCACTCCTGACCTTCTTTAGCCGCCGGGTATTTTAAATTTACTCCTCTTTGCTTCATGTCGCCGGTCCATTCTGCCTCTTTATCATTCCAGCTTTTAAAGTATTCGTATTTCGATTTATCAAGAATATGATCTTTATGAACCCGAATCATACTTAAGTTTCGGGGTTCATGTTGCTCAGGGGAATACATGTACACATAGTCGTCTTTGGCCGCCTGGTTGTTCTGACCGTTCTGGCAGAAAGCAATCCAGTTAAAAGCGTAAGCATCCCGGTCAATGTGATGGCGAGGGTCCTCTTTATAGAAAAAGAATGCACTTGAGTCTGTGTCCCAATACCGGGCCTGGGTTTCCAGTTGACCATTCCAGCGGTAAAAGTATTTTCCCAAATCCTTGGTATATAGCAAACGGTTGGCGACGGGCCGACGGTACCAGGTATCCGATTCACTCTTCCAGAGCCAGACGTAGATGGTGCTGTCAACCGAAACTGTCCCGTAAGCGTAGAAGGGCGATATTCCCTGGTTGAGCGGATAACCGGGCATTTTCCTGACATCCTCTTTTTCAAAATTCTGATCGCCGGAGATTTGAAGAAACATCGCCCCTTCCATATCGGGGTTACCCTTCAGTTTCTCTTCGGTACCCCACCAGCCATTGCCGTCATCCAGCATGGTGTAGACATTACCATCGGCCGCCCAGGTCTGGCACCAGTTGTCACCGAAGTTTCCCTTTCGTACTAGGGTGGTAGTATCAAAGGACACACCCACCGGTATTTCCTGAGCCAAGGTAGGCAGCATGAAGCCTGTCATAAGCAATATACCGAGTGCATATCCTAAACACCGCCAATACTCACGGTTATTGAAGACAAAAACATACTTGCAAATAAAATTTAGTAGTGCTTTCATAAACTAAGTGGCTGTGCTACAAATTATCGTTAGGGGTAGCTGACATTTCAAAAATCAGTTCCCCACCTTGCATGATTTCTTCATAAGAAATTTTGTAGTCGGTAAGTGGCTGTCCGTTTAACTTTACTGACTGAACGTAAATATTATCTTTCCCATAATTTTCGGCTTTGATCGTGAAAGTATTCTCACCCACCTGGATGCTTGCTTCTTCGTAAGATGGTCGGCCAATATCAAACATTCCGGAAACCGGATTTACCGGATAAAACCCCAGCGAGCTTAGAATAAACCAACCACTCATTTGTCCGAAATCATTGTTGCCGCTGTATCCATTAGGGGTAGTATCGTACATGGTGTTCAGAATTTGATCTACCAGCGCCTGCGTTTTATGGGGCTTTCCCACATAGTTGTACAGATAGGGTATATGTTGGCTGGGTTCGTTACCGTGGGCGTACTGTCCGATGAGTCCACTGACGTCCTTCGTATTTCCTGTTCCAATGATAGTGGGTTCCATAACGAGCAGACTGTCCAGCCGATCTTCAAATTCCTCTTTTCCTCCCATGAGTTGGATGAGTCCCTGAACATCGTGTTGCACATGCCAGGTATACTGCCAGGCATTGGCCTCAGTATAATCACCATTAGAAGTTCCGGCATGTTCCAGATTGAGCGGATGGAAGGGTTCTCTCCAATTACCATCGGTGGTTCTGGCCCGCATCAGTTTGTATCCCGGATCAAAGAGGTTTTTGTAAAAATTTGAGCGATGCATAAAGAAGTCATACTCCTCCTGCTTACCTAATTTTTGAGCAAGCTGGGCCGCGGCCCAATCGTCAAAATTAGCTTCCAGCGTCCTGGATACCGATTCGGACATGACTCTATCGGAAGGCAGATATCCATACCCATCGTACAATGCCCATTTATATTTGGGCCAGTGATATTGGGTAAGGGTACTTTTGATAGCTTCAAAAGCTCGCTCACCATCCGTATATAAGCCCTTCATATAAGCATCTACCACCACTGGTACCGCGTGGTTACCGATCATCTGATGCCTGTCTCTTCCCCACAGTACCCAGGTAGGCAAGTAATCCTTTTCATCGTAATGACGAAGAATAGATTTAGTAAATGACTCTATTTTTTCAGGTATCAAAATGGTGTAGAGCGGGTAGGATGCCCGGTAAATATCCCAGAACGCAAATGTAGAATAAAATTCACCCGACTCCATCGTATGAATTTCATCATCAGCTCCCCGGTATTGCCCATCTACGTCGGCGATGTTGTTGGGGTGAATAAACTGATGATATAAATTGGTATAGAAAAGCTTTTTCTGTGCTTCCGAACCGTCAATTATTATACTGGAAAGGATGGAATTCCACTGCTGCTCCGCTTCTTTTTTTACTGTATCAAACGTTTTGCCTTCCGCTTCGGCGGCTAGATTTTGTAAAGCCCCATCCACACTGACGGAGGAAATACCCACTTTCAGCTCAACTTTCTCACCTTTTTCCATTCCGTGGTAATCCAGCACCAGCTCTCTTTTCTTTTTATCCACAAAAGCTTTTTCCCGGTAGGGTTTAGATAGCTCAATCGCAAAGAATACTTTACGGTCAAGCATTTCATAATTATTCCTTAGATAACCACGTACACTACTGCTGTCTATATGCGTAAATGCTGCTTCCACCACTGGCTCCCGTTGTCTACTGTTGTTATACAGTATCTCATCAATATTGATCAACACATGGTAGTCACCCTCTTCCAGAAAGGTATATCGGTGAAACCCAACCCGGTCCGTAGTGCTTAGTTCAACTTTAATGTCATCTTCTTGCAGTGTGGCGGTATAGTAACCCGGCGAAGCTTTCTCAGAAGCTTTGGAAAAAGGAACAAACTCATTGGTCAGCGCTTCTTCATTTTTGAAGGGAAGGATTAATACTTCTCCCAGGAGCGGATTACCTCCACCGCTGGTGTGCGTATGCGCAAATCCTCGTAAGGTACTGTCAGCGTACTGGTACCCGGAGTGGTAGTCCCAGGTAAAGTTCCCCGTATTGGGACCCAGTTGCACCAAGGCCATCGGACAGGTAGCTCCCGGAAAAATATGCCCGGTACCACTGGTACCCACAAAAGGATTTACATATTGCGTGAAATCCATCTTTTTCTGAGATGATTTCGCTGGTTTTTGGCTATGGGCATTGAGCGATAAGAACGTCAACAGAATAAGCGATAAAATATTAAACCATTTCTTCTTCATACATTTATTATTCATATGCCACCAATGCATTTTACGCAACTATTATTTATTCATTAAAATCAAACCATAATATTAATGGAGGATTCCGATCTCCTTCGTGAAAATTTACCTGTCCAAGCTGAGAAGAGGGCCCCAGCTTTTCGGGTGTTTTGAACTTGGTGCCTATGGCCGGTATTTCATAGAGAAAAGACAGGTCACCCTCCGGAAAGGGCGGCACTACTCCACCTCGTTTATACTTAGGTTCGGCTGGTGTAAGTAGTCTGAAATATAAGCCGGGAGTTTCTGTCAGTATTCTGAATGGCTGTTCAGATGTCTGCAATTCAGCCCAGTAAAAAGCTCCGTGATAGCCCTTAAACTCCGGATAGATCAGCGAATCAAAGCTCTGCCCGGTAATGGTGTTGTTATAATCTTTTTGCCATACACCCATTTCGGCTCCTTTCGTCCGGTTTTTCCACACCCGGTAAGGCCCCTGCCCCATCCAACGAACACTCTCCACTTTCTCTTCGGGGTAATTAAACGAGATGCCTACATTGCTCAGACTATCCAGCTTTACTTGGAGGGGGCTCATTTCCAGACGTAACAGTCCAGACCGGCTTAGTTTCCACTGTATCTTTTGAGGATAGCTTTCATTGTTAACTTCCAGGATAAAATTTCCCTCAGCATTCTTCTCCCACGCAACCGTACTACCTTCCTGCCTGACACCTACTAGCATAGGACCACCACTCAGAGATATACTTTCCCCCGCCTTAGTTACTTTTTGAAGAAATCCACTGCTCCTGTCAAACTGAACACTAAGATCACCTACTTCGGCAAGGATATAATTGTCATTTTCAGTGAAATCAACTTCTGCACTTACCGATGCATTCTCTGAAGGAAGTAGTTTATCGGCTATTTCTCTAGGTTGTTTAATTGGCCAGGTCCAGGTATAGATTTCCTTTCCGAAAGGATCTGTAGCGGTTAAGGAAAATAGATCAGCTTCCGCAAAGTTATCGGGCACATCCATCTGTAAAACTCCGCTTAGACCAGGTTCAATATCCGGTGCATTAATCTGGCCCGAGTCCAGCTCCTGCGTTTCTGAGAATCCATTTACTGAACTTGTCTTCCACGAAAAAGAACACTGATTCAGGTTGGTATACAGATAGTCATTTTCCACCAGTACTCGACCATTAAAATCAGAATGAACTACCAGAGGTTTAATCTGTACCGGCGACCATAGTGCTTTGATGGTGTGATAGCTTCCTTCTTTCTCTCTGTATGGTCCTAAAATCCCATCGGGGGCATTGTCTCCGTCACCATCCATTCTTCCACCCTGATCGGTTCTTACCACGGCCTCATCCGAAAAGACCCACAGAAACCCACCGGCTGCTGAAGGGTTTTGCATGTAATTTTTCCAGAAATCTTCCAGCCCGGCTCCGTGTCCTCCGTCGTATAGTCCGTGCAGAAATTCGGTAGGCATAAAGATATCATCACCGTAGGCCAGCCGGTTAATACCATACTGATAGTCCGGATAATGTCGGGTGTCTACTCCGTTACGTAACAACCACGGATAGATGACCGGCCGTTTCTGTATATCATACTCATGAAACCATTTCTCGTTGGCAAAATCCCAACCGCCTTCATTCCCATGATCCCAAATCACTACGCTGGGATGGTTTTCATCTCTCAGTACCAGTTCCCTGATGAGTTTTGGGCCAACAATCGTATCGTAAGCATCCTGCCAACCTGTGAGTTCATCCAGAACAAACAGTCCAAGGGAATCACATAATTCCAGAAAGCGTTCGTCGGGAGGGTAGTGAGACATACGCACAGCATTCATATTCATCTCTTTCATCAAAGAAATATCCATCAGATGGTTTTTCTCGCTGAGCGCCCTTCCGGTTTCTGGCCAGAATGAATGTCGGTTTACACCCTTAAATACAACTTTGGTGTCGTTGATGTATATACCGTCTTTTTCTCTGAGCTCTACAGTTCTAAAGCCAAATCGCTCTTCCTTTTCATAAATGGTTTCTCCATTCTGTAGCAGTTCAACCTGAGCAGTGTAGAGTGAGGGTGACTCCGGATTCCACGAATTAATATCATTAAAACTTCCGGATATGGTCAGGCTGGTATCTCCTTCGGAGAAAGTAGCTTCCAGTGGTTCTCCTACCGGATTTCCATCGGAAGAACGAATGGTTATGCTGACCGAGCTTTGATCAACTGGCTCATTGAGCTGTATTAATGACCTGAATTCCCCCTGATAATCGGCATCAATTGCTGCGCGTGTGATATGCTGAGCGGGAAGCACTTCCAGGAAGACCGGACGAAAGATACCTCCGAATATCCAGAAATCAGCCTGCCTTTCGGCTTTATTCACCGACGCATTGGCTGAATGTTTGGCTACATCCACTTCCAGTAAATTCTCCTCTCCATAATTGAGAAGTGAGCTAATATCATATTTGAAACGATAAAAAGACCCTTGGTGCATAGCTCCGGCAGACTTTCCGTTGATGGATACTTTGGTATCAGTCATAGCACCATCAAAAACAATATGGATTACCTTTCCCTCCCATTCCTCGGGTACATCAAACTGATGCCGATACAGACCATGTTCCTTTCCCACAGCCACATCATCCTTCAGGTAGTCGCGACCATAGTTATAATTACCAAATCCCTGTAACTCCCAATTGGAAGGAACGGGAATAGTATTCCACTTTCCGCTATTTTGACCATCGGTTACTTTGAACTCCCAGTCTACCGTTCGCTCTGCATCCCGACCTGAAAGGTAAACTCTCTGGTATTGATGATTACTTTGCGCGAAAATGAATAACGGAAACAGAAAAGCTGATATAAAAAAAAGTAGTTTTTTATTCACAATAGATAGGATACACCTCATGAAATCATGTTTAATAACAGTACCGCTTTGCGCTGGCTTAAATAATATCAATAAGCTACTTTCCATGCATAAAGCAATGAATAAAGCAGCTTATTGATCATTGAAATTAATTACTCTCCTGAACCCGGATTTTCCAGGGCCGGATTTGCATCTTGTTCAATTAAAGGTATGGGCATTCTGATGTTATCCAGTGTAACTGTAATGGGAACACCCGGCGATGCATCATTCAGACGACCCGGATCCTCTACTACACCCTCAGGTACAGGGGGCTGTTCATAAAGCGCATTAGATTCTACTCGCTCTTTGAATATATCAAAGAAACGATGAGCGTCTGTCATGCCATTCGCTTCAAAATGCGTTTCCCAGCGAAGCTCATTAAAGATCGCCTCTTCCATCTCTTCAAAAGTTGAGGGTGCAGGATTCAGGTCTCCCAGTTTGGAACGGTTTCGCACCTGGTTAAGCAGGTCAATAGACTCCTGGGTGGGCGCACCCGCCTGTCTGAACAGGGCTTCGGACAGATTGAGCAATACCTCAGCATAACGAATGATAATCACATTGTTATTCGCTCCGGTATTATCGTGGTTGGGATCAATCCATTTCTGAAAGGCAGGACCATCATGCTGGTAATTATCTGCCCAGGGACGCTCATGATCAAACATAACGGTACCTTTGTCTTCTGTTTCTAACGTATCAAAGAAAGAAACCTGTAACCTTTCGTCTTCATTTTCAAAGGAAAGGTAAAAAGGCACTTCCGCTACCATATGTCCCCAGCCTGAGCCGAAAGGAGTGTCCTGTGGATTAGGATTAGAGTAAAAAGCCAGTCTACAGCAGGGGTTTACATCTCTCCAGAACTGAAAAATGACTTCGTTGGAATACTTTCTATCGTTGACGGTTTGCAAGCCGAACAGATTTTCAAAATCAGGCTCAAGGGTATACACTTTACCTCCGTCAGCAGCATTAACCACTTGTCGCAGCCAGTTGACAGCATTGTCAATATCATCAGCTTGGGAAACTTCAGCGGGGTCCATCGCTCTTTGCAAATATACATTACCTAAAAGGGCTCTCACTGCTCCCCTGGTTATCCTACCCAAATCATTAGATGGGAATTCGTGAGGCAAGATGGGTTCGGCCTCTGTTAAATCCTGAATGACAGCATCATAAATATCGCTAATAGGAACAAGCGCATTGGCGGCATCTTCCAAGCTCTGTAAGCGATTTAAGATAAGAGGCACTTCGCCAAAAATAATCATCAGGTCATAGTACACATAGGCTCTCAGTGCTTTTGCTTCGGCATTGATTCTGCTAAATACTTCACTATCCGGATTACTGCTGTCAACATTAGCTGTAGCTTCAATGACTACGTTGGCTTGCCGGATCGTCTGATAGGCGCGTTGCCAGGTATCTGATAAGCTTGTATTGGTATTATTAACAACATACTCATCTAGCTGTGAACGATAGTTACCTGGCCCAGCCCAACGCGTATTGGCAAATTCGGTAGCATAGCATATATCCATGTAATAATAACTTCCATAGAGATCACCGGCAAGATTATAGGCCTGATTGACCAGTGCTTCTGCGTCGTCTGCAGTCTGAGGAAAATTTTCAGAGGTATAGGTATCCAGTGCTTCCTCTTGCAAGAAGTCATCACAGCTGACGCAAATAGTCAGTATACAAAAACAAACAAGTAAGTTAATATATGTAGTTTTCATGATTTTCACTTTTAAAAAGTAACGTTAAGACCGATTTGAAAGGATTTTGCCAGAGGATAGGTACTTTGATCAACTCCTATATTTACCGTATTCTGGCCTACCGCATTGACATCCGGATTGAACCCGGGATAATTTGTGATGGTAAACAAATTGGTAGCAGAAGTGTAAATCCGTACACGCTGTAGATTTATTCTTTCCAACAGCGTAGATGGCAACTCATAAGCCAGCACTATATTTCTCAATCTAAAGAAACTGCCATCAAAAATAATTCTATCATCATACTGTCTACTTAAGCCGTCTGAGTTACGGTTGAATTTAGGGTATTCAGCATTAGTATTTTGCGGAGTCCAACGGTTATCAAAGCGTTCCTGTAGTATGCTTGTTGCCCCAATTCCGGAACTGTATAAGCCTACGGCATTGGCCCACAAGATATCATTGCCTTGTACACCCTGGAAAAAAACATCAAGGCTAAAAGCTTTGTATCGCAAGTTTGAGTTTACACCATAAATGAAATCAGGGTTTGGATTTCCTACCACTGTTCTGTCGTCAGCGTTAATTTGATTGTCCCCGTTAACATCCACATATCGGTATTCCCCTGCCTCTTTCAATGTAATACTACCCTCTGTAACATGTGCGTCGGCTTCTTCCTGAGTGGCATATACCCCATCTGTTTTGAAGCCAAAAAACATACCGATAGGGCGGCCTTCTTCAATTAAACTTCCCGGCACATTATTGCCATCTACCGGATCACCAAAAGTTCTGTCTGATAGGATTTCTAACACTTCATTTCTGTTTCTGGAGAAATTCATATTAATGTTCCACTGAAGATCTGCATTTTCTACTGCCAGTATATCTAATGCTAATTCTATTCCTCTGTTTTCAATTTGACCGGCATTGAAGACCGGGGCGCTGAATCCGGTACTTGGTGCTATATTTACTTCCAGTAAGAGATCTGAAGTGGTACGTCGGTAATAATCAAAGGTAAAATTCAGTCTGGCATCCAGAAAACCCGCATCCAAACCAATGTTATATTGCTTGCTTTGCTCCCACTGAAGATTCGGATTGGCAAAGCTGACAGCATCTACGGTATTGGCAACAACACCGCCAAATATAGTACCGTCAGTAGGAACGTAACGTTCGGCTGTTCTTAGTACACCGATTTCCTGATTTCCTGTCACACCATAGCTACCTCTTATCTTTAGTTGGTTAAGTACATCTATGTCACTGAGAAAAGCCTCTTCATGCATTTTCCATCCTAATCCTATTGATGGAAATACTCCCCAGCGATTGTTTTCTCCAAACCTTGAAGAACCATCATAACGTACTGTAGCATTAACCAGATATTTATCCTGATACGCATAGAATGCTCTACCTACCCATGAGGCTAACTGCCATCTATAACGGCTATTGACCACTTCAGGCCCACCAGGCTGCTGGCCTGAACCTATAGCGTCTGCTCCAAGTACGTCACTCGTGAATCCTCGGTTTACGATGCTCGCCGTATTTCGTTCAAAAGTCTGTGCTTCAAAAACTCCAGTGATGGTCAGTCTGTTGCCTGCGGAAAGTTCAGGCTCGTAAGTCAGTGTGTTCGTGCTTACCAGTTGGGTACTATTGACAAAAGCTTGCTGACCGTATCCAGGATTGCTGGTTCCCCCAAATCTTGGTCCGGTGATTCTTTCGTAATAAGATTTCCTTTGACGCTTGTCAACATCTATTCCTAAAGTTGATTTGAATGTAAGGGAGCTTGCAATCTCATATTCTGCAAACAGACTACCCAGCAGCCTATCAGTAACCAGATTATCACTAGCGCCATCCAGCAGGGACTGTAAACTAACTGAATTCAAATTGTCGATGACTGTTTCGTGCAAATAATTACCATTCTGATCAAATTGCGGCTGAATTGGAGAAGTATTGGAGATCAAAGCCAAAGTACTGGTTCTGTTTCCTCCGATGATAATATCAGAATCTGTTCGGCTCACACTAAAGTTTGAGCCTACTCTAATTCTGTTAAAGCCTTTCTCCAGATTGAATCGTAGCGAATTTCTTTCAAAACCACTGTTTTTGATAATTCCGTTTTGTTTGAAGTTATTGGCTGAGATATAATAGTTCAGATCGTTATCAGTAGCTCCTGAAACTGATAGCTGAATATTTCGGATAGAAGCTTCCGTGGGTGTTCTGAAAGCCAAGTCCTGGGGATCAGTAGCATTTCTTACCAATTCATCAACCCTTTCATCTGTTAGAGGAAAAGGCTGATCGGCATTGGCAAACCCTTCTCGTAAGCCTGTCACAAAATCTTCTGGTGACACAAAATCAAGCCTGTTTGTTGGAGATTGTACCCCTACATAGGTATCAAGGTTAATGGAGGGCTTACCAACCTTACCTTTTTTGGTGGTAATCAGTACCACACCATTAGCTCCCCGAGCACCATATATTGAAGTAGCAGAAGCATCCTTAAGCACCTGAATATCCGCGATGTCATTAGGGTTCAAAGTAGATAAAGCATTTTGGCTATTATTTACCGCTCCCTCTCCTCTACTGCCCAGGTTTCCGGGAATAGCAGCATTATTGTCACTTATAATTGGAACTCCATCAATGACATACAGCGGTTCTGTGTTACCAGTAATAGAATTTGCTCCCCTTATTTTGAAAGATATACCACCCCCGGGTGCCCCATTTGATTGGGTTACCTGCACCCCAGGTACTCTTCCTGACAGAGATTGTTCAAAACTGTTAACTGGCATAGACTCTATCTCCTCAGAAGAAATACCGACCGAGGCGCCGGTAAGGTCTCCTTTTCTCTGCGTTCCGTACCCTACCACGACCACCTCACTTAGGCTCTGTATATCTTCTGGCAATATGACGTCAATAGTTGATCTGCCATTTACCGGAACCTCCTGGCTAATATAGCCTATAGAAGAAAATACGAGTACATCATCTTCATTAGGTACATTAAGGGTATAGTTACCATCTACATCGGTAACTGTACCAATGTTACTTCCTTTTACTAATACATTCACGCCCGGCAGGGCAGTACCCTCTGATCCACTTGTTACTTTTCCAGTCACGATAAGGGCTACCTTGACAATCTCAACACCCTTTTCTTTTTCCTCACTCTTTTCCTTATTCTTGACATTGATCACATTGTTAATTTGTCGAAATGACAATTCTGTTTTGGATGAAACGTCTATCAACAAATCATAAACAGACTGCTGAAGATTGTTAATTCTTATCCGTTCAGACAGATCAATCTCATTTTTGTAATAGGAGAAACTAAAGTCAGTTTCAGACTCTACGTAGTCGAGTATTTCTTGTACTGAATAATTGTTTGTCTTTAAGGTTACATAAACTTCTCGCACAGATTTGACTTCCTGAGCGGATATCTCTGAGGCAAGCAACATTCCAGTCAATAGCGTCTGCATAAACACACCTATCAATGCGTACTTTGAAGCCATCATTAGTTGTTGTAGTAGCTTTTTTTTCATTACATTTGAATAGTTTAAATGAACAATTAGACTGCTGATAACCTTAATTCAGTCCCCACTGAAGGTTATCAGGTTTTGCATGACCGGTGATACGCCAATATCACCGGTTTTTTTATGTGATTACATTTATTATTTTATCATTGGCATCAGTTTTGAAACTTGAGTTCAACATATTTATCTTTTATTGAATAGTTAAGATCTTTTCCATAGCACATGCTCTCCAGCACATTCTCAAGGCTTTCATTTTTAAACTTACCGGTAAATTTCCATTCCTCAGCAGGTATACCCTGAACACTAATCTCTACACTGTACCATCTCTCACAGGCAGTGATTACTTCATTTAAATCTGCATCATCAAAATATAGCACACCATCTTTCCAGCCTGCCCATTGCTCTGACAGACCTGTAAACTTCCTTAAGCCCTTATTATTTTTGATGGTGCTGATACCCCAACCCGGCTCCAAAAACTCTATTGACCCATTTTCTATTATTTTCTCAACTTTGACCCGCCCTTCAGTTAAAAATATAGACGCTAAAGAATCAACGGTATAGTATTTTACATTAAATTCTGTTCCTAATGCAGTAGTTTGCAAATACCCTGAGGTCACCACAAATGGACGTATGGTATCTTTAGCTACATCAAAATATGCTTCACCTTCAAGTTCTATATTTCTGATAGTATCATTAAAGAAATAACGGATCTTACTTTCCGAATTCAGCCATACGATTGTACCATCATTAAGTATGATTTTTGATTTTTGTCCCGCTGGATTCTCTTTCACTATCCAGGCAATCTCTTCCTCACCTGCAACAGTTGGGGTATTTCCTGGTAAGAAAAAGAAGGAAAGACCCCCTACAATCAATATGACAGCAGCTATTCCTGCCTTAAGCCATGGTGTATATTCCCTATGTTGCTGGTAATTTTTATCATCATCAACTGGAGATTGATCTCGTTTTACGAGCATTTTTTCATATACCCTATCAGCATTAGAAAACTGATCGCGAATATTTGTCTGATGCCAAACCTGTCTTAAACTTTCATATACAGCCTGATTTTCATCAGATGCTTCTAGCCACTCTTGCAACTGGACGCGTTCCTTTTGAGTGGCTTCTCCAGCCAGTACTCTACCTATAAGAGGATATATGTCTGTGTTATTCATCATTTGCTTTTCAGCAATACTTTTTTAAGCCTTCATAGATAAAGACACCAAAACAGAATAACACCCTATATAGAAATGAAAAAAAATGTTTTTTTTCTATATCAGAAAAATAAAAGCGTGATTAACCAAAGTAATGCTGAGCCAATTGTGGCCTTTAAAGGAAATGCCGGAGGATCTTTTTGAAGAAGTTCCAAGTCCTGGCGAATCTTTTTTAATGCATGGCCTACATGCATTTCTACAGTTTTCTCAGATATATCAAGTAACTGAGCTACCTCTTTATACTTCAAACCTTCTTCCTTTACTAGCTTATACACCATTCTGCATTTCTCAGGTAGATTTTCAACAGACTGACTGATAGCTTTTAACATATCGTCACCAAATAGAATATCTTCTGGCGTACGGGATTCTATAATGATTTGATGCTCCAGGTCATGCACAAATAGAGGAAGAGTCTTTGTATTACGCTGGGCATTAAGGGACTGTCTTTTGACTGCAACAAAAAGGTAAGCTTGTATATTACTGATATCTTTTAGCTGCTTACGCTGATTCCAAACCTTAAGGAACACATCACTGATCACTTCCTCGGCTAAAGCTTGATTTTTGGTGTAATATAAAGCCAACTCAAATAAATGGGCATAATACCGATCAAAGAATAATCGGAAAGACCTTTCACAATCTAAGTTTGATATTTTCTTAACTAAACTAGCTATCTCATTTCGTCCACTCATATCCGTAGGTAAGGCTATTGTAATAATTACAAACTGAAAACTAACTGAATAAATTTAAAACTCCATAAAATACATTATAGTTTTTAGCTTATTTATATGAACAAATCAAATTATTGGTTGATTTATTTAAGATTCTAATAATATTACATATTTCTATTCTAGGGTGAGTTCTATGAGGGTTTGCCAACGTCAAAATTAGGTTTAACATTTAAACGGTATAATAATCGTTTTATGTCAATAGTATGGCAGTGCGATGGATATCTGCTATTTTATAGTTTCCCACTGATATTGGGAAATAGTAAGTTTTCAAAACGATGCTTTAATAAAGTTGTTCTGAATAATCAGCAGTATAAGGTCCGAGAGCTTGTTACCTATGCGAGGGTCCTTAACCTAAAGCGTATTTTACAACAAAAGCCTCCATTTCGTATGATTTTGGGGGCTTTTTCCTTTTTTTAAGCTATCAAATAGAACCAAAGAAACACAAATCACTCGGTGACCTTTTTTGGTTTTTTCATCCTGTAAATTGTACTCCTTTAATACGTTTTGGTATATATCAAAACAGAGCAAATTTAAGCAATTTGATCATCTGATCATGAGGCTGTGTTCTTTGGAATAAGCTTATTTCATTCCATCGCCTATGAAAGCTTAATAAAAACCACCTTTTTTTATTCTCAATTTTTGACTCTCAAATAGAGTATGCTCTGGGGCATCAACTGAAGAACCCTACTCTTTTGAAGACTAAAAGGAATAAAAGTTAAAAGAGGAATTTATACAGTTTATCAAGACAATATCTTAGAACTTTAGGCTTACGAGTATTCAATCAGCTCGAGATGATCCACAGAATGCATACCTCCTTTAACATAAAATGTAATTACATTAAGTATTTTTTGTTATAAATAATAACTTGATCACCTGAAAAGATAAAATTTCAAATCAATAATGAATTACAGCAAGCCGGATCAAGGTAACCCGGCTTGTCAGATAATAATGCATCAATATGCTGTTACATTCGGATTTAAGGAGGTAAAAATGCCATCAGGATTTTCTTTCATTGTCCACAAATGTAATTGCCATTGTGCCAAATCCTGATTGAAATGCCATTCATCCTGACTTCCTGTAAAACCTTCTGGTGGTGTTCCTGGGTTTTCCACATCTTCAACTGTAATGGCATATTCAACCCCTAGAAACTCCATATTACCGTTCTCGTCAGGAGCATAGAGAAGAATCTCAGGCTTTTCCAGCTCAAACTTTGAGTCAACTCTTTCAAGTAATATAAAATGATGTCCCATTTGAGGGACAAATCCTGAAGCATCAAAAAAACCTTCTGAAAGCGCCAGCGCATGATCAGTATACTGATTGGTGGCTTCTTTGATTTGATCTACCTCTATCTCCCAAGCTTCTTTGGTAGGACTTGCTTCTTCATCCTCTTGACAACTACTCATGAATAGGACAAGGATTAAACTAAATGCTATGAACTGAAATCTTTTTTTATAGTAATGCATAGTATTAATATTTTATGATAATTGAGTGTTTGATTAGCGTTGAAATTCAATGTCAAATTGCGCTGAAAGATCAATGACTACTTGGAAGTAGAGAAAACACTCCGCTCCCATCTGACAGGCGCTACTTTTATACAAGGCACCCATGAATACATGCCTATTCCTCAGAGTCAGATTGATCTTAGCAGAGACTTGATGGAACAAAACGATGGGTACTAAGCTTCAGTAAGTGTATCTAACGCGAAGCTTGTTTAGAGCGGTACAATAAATTTGTACCGCTTTTTTATTTTTAAAATAGCCTAACATGGTTAGGCTCTGTTGCAAAAACTAGAGTTGTAATAAAATAGCTTTCAGACATCTGCTTGGCTAAAAAGGATAGGTAACAAATTGCCACTCAATCAGACAGATTCCTCCCTGTAGTCTCACTTTGCGATCTGTTCCATGGGGATGAAATCCATACCATAGCTTGAATTGCCCCTTCCAAAACATCCGCATTACTTCAAAGCCTTTGATCATAGCATACGCGGTCTTCATGGATTTAAAACCTAGAGTTGGTTTGATTAACCGTTTGAGTTTACGATAATCCGCCTCTATTACATTATTCAAGTATTTGCGCTTCCGATGGATGAGCTCCTCGGCACACATAACCTCATCTATCATTTTCCGAATAGCTACCCCGTAGGTGGGATTCTGATCTGTATAGATTTTGGTGGGTTGCTGCCAAGGTTTAAGCCCCTAGAAGGTCTTTTGTAAAAATCGCTGGGATACTTTGGCATTGCGAGTATACGAGAGGTAGAAATCAATCGTTTTTCCCTGGCTATCTACAGCCCGATACAGGTATTTTCATACTCCTTTGAATTTAATGTACGTTTCGTCCACCCTCCAAGAGTGGGTACAAAAGCCTTTCTTGTACAGCAATGAACGCATTTGAGTTGGACAGTTATTTCGCACATAACTAGCGAACAAGCATTCATTGCTCTTCATTTGTTATCATACATTCTTTACCACCACCAAAAATACACTGCCTTACTTTTTCACTACCAATCCTAATAATTATTTCATTCACAAAAAATAATCGTTTCTAAGTCCTGAAAAAGGTTGATTCACTTAAAATGACGTTTCAGGTATCTTCTTTTCCACTTCGTTCAATATGAGCTTTTGTAAGCCTCTATCCTACTCTAATTTTGAAGTGTTAAGCAAATATTTGGAAGTACATACCCCGGCAGATGCAAGGGCTGTCTTTTAATGAAGCTTAAAAAAAGTATAAATCCAAACAAACATTTATCAACCAATACCATGAGAACATTCATCAGACTTGAGATTTTCCTTATCACACTTATGCTCATTTCGTTTTTCTCCTGCCAGGAGGAAGACAATGAGGCAGTATCATCTGGCTCCAAGCACAAGCAATTGGACAAAACCCAGATAGGAGACGGCAATATGTCACTATGGCTGCAGTCCGACAAGCAGGGCAAACCAGAGAAGCTCAGCATCGTTTTCAGCAAAAAAGCTTTTGACAACCTCCCCCATTCGGAAGACCATATGGCCAATGAGTTTGTGCTGAAGCTTGACAAAGCCACCCTCAACCTGCCTTACGATCATGTGGCGGTCAACTGGAATCCACACGGACATCCGCCTGCCAATATCTATGACAGACCTCACTTCGACTTTCATTACTACACCATCAGCGAGCAGGAAAGACATATGATCGCTCCGGGTGATGCTAAATTGAATATACTACCAGGCACAGAGTATCTGCCGGAGGGTTATTTCCCCACGGATGCCGTACCGATGATGGGTATGCACTGGGTAGACCCTACTTCGCCGGAACTGGGAGGTGCTACTTTCACCCATACCTTTATCTATGGCTCGTATAACGGCGGCATTGCCTTTCTGGAACCCATGATCACCCTGGAATACATTCAATCCAAACCCAATCAGAAGTTCAGTATTAAGCAGCCTGCTGCTTTTGAAAAGGAAGGCTACTACCCTACAGAATACGGCATCTTCTACGATGCTCAGAAAGATGAGTATAACATCACGGTAGAAAATTTTATCTACAGAGAAGCAAACTAATTATTGGAAGCCGGGATAAATCCCGGCTTCCTTTGCTCAACTCAAAGTAAATTTAAGACCCTCCACTTTAGTTCTTTTTAGCTGTAAACTTAGAGAAAACTCAAACTTTGAAATATGAACTTTAAAGACATACTTTATTCAGTAACATGTTTAGCATTTACTATAGTCATTGGAGCAGCAGTGTATGAGCATCTTGCGGTTGTTCCCCAATGGAGTGCTGCTCCGCCGAAATCACTATCCATGTTTCAAGGTGAATATGGATTGAAGGCGGTGAAATTTTGGGGACCAATTCATCCTGTTGCAATTGTGTTGTTCATCGCATCCATGATTGTTTCATGGAGAACTCCTAGAAAAATTTACATTCTTATTAGCATGATCGGATACCTGCTAGTTATCATTATTACATTTTCACACTTTGTCCCAGAATTGTTGGCCATCACAATGACTCCATTCTCGGGCGAGGTGAATGTAGATTTAACACAGAGATCGCAGCAATGGGAAATTTTGAGCCTTGTTAGGTTGCTGTTTTTAATGATACTAAGTATCATCCTTTTTTTAGGATTAACAAAAGGAGCATCACTGACTAATAAAGCCAGCAGCTAACAATGCACTGGCACATTACCTGATTTAGAGCGATTCAGAGACTAACAGGTGATTGAATGACTCTACTATTTCATTGGCTTTACAAATACTCATCTTGCATTCGCGTCAGTGCGAAGCAGTTCACCAAAAAAAACGATCAAAAATGAAAACCAAAACATTCGTATTACTCACCGGACTGGCAGCCCTTGCATGGGCACATACAAGATGTGTTGACGCACCCCAAAACGACAATGTAGACACAGCCATTCCCGTCGCGACCCCGTCTCCCTCAGACAGTACGTCACTAATTGCCAGAGGGGAATATCTGGTCACGATCATGGGCTGCGACGACTGCCATTCGCCCAAAAAAATGGGGCCTCATGGACCAGAAATCATTCCTGAGCTCAGGCTTTCCGGTTACCCCGCAGAGCGGCCTGTTGCTGAAGTAGATGCCAACGCCCTCAGGCAGGGAGGCGCATTCATGAACAGCGACCTCACTTCCGCTACCGGACCCTGGGGCACTTCCTTCGCAGGAAATATCAGCAGCGATGCTACTGGTATCGGCCAGTGGACAGAAGCGCAGTTTAAAAAAGCACTCACCCAGGGGAAATACAAAGGACTGGACGGAGGAAGAATACTTTTACCGCCTATGCCCTGGCCTAATTATTCCAGGCTGACGGATGAGGATATTCGGGCCATTTATCTCTTTCTGCAATCCACCAGGCCTGTGAAAAATGTAGTACCTGCTCCACGACCACCGGCTTCCATGGCTACCAGATGAATTTTCCAAGAAAACTATTAGGGAAAGGATACCTGTAGGATTGTACATACCAGAGGCTCATATTCAGAAAGACTTGGTGTGCACACACTTTCAGAAAGGAGTATCTTTTTTTATTTTTCCCAAAAACAAACTCAAACTCTTTACAAAATTAGTCTTTTCTGATTCAATGCTAAGCGTACAAATTGCAAAAAGAATTTACGGTTGATTAATCACTTGTAAACTATGGTGTGGATCATTGCCTTTTTGTTATTTTTATAGTCACAACCCGCTTAAACAGCGCAAAAATATGGGCATCTTCCAACACCTCAGAGGAGTAGATTTATCGGGCATGCGGATGTCGGGACATTCACATCTCAGAGCTTCAGAGGTAAAGATAAATGATAAGCAGATCCGAAAAGTGGTGGTTGTAGTATTCCTGTTATTTTTGATCATTTTACCTATCTCTATCGGGCAAGTGATAGACCGTAGCATGATGCTGCAGGTGCTCCTGCGGATAGGATCGTTTGTGTTGCTCCTGGAAGGGAACAGAAGGATTGTACTGGAAAGTCTCTACCGCTATTCCTTCACCTTTATCAAGCTTAAGCGTTTTCTTTACTTTTTGCCCCTGGGCATACTGTTCAACTCCCTGCTGATGCTGCTGACTTTAGCCCTGGATAACTATATCAGTACAGGGACTTTTGCGCCTACTGTTTCCACTGGTTTTCAGATCTACTTCAACCATCAACCTGTACAAATGAATATCGTAAGCTCGGCAGTCATCAAATCAACATTCATCTTTACCTTCTTCTGGTACGTGTACGAAACGGTCTACAATTACTTTGTCTATCAAAAAACCAAGCAGCAGCAGAATGCTATGGACAAGGAGCGTTTGCAATCACAGCTTGACAGCTTAAAGCAGCAGATCAATCCGCATTTTCTGTTCAACAGCTTAAACTCGCTTTCTTCCCTGATTGCCACCAATCCGGATAAAGCAGAAGAGTTTGTAGAGGAAATGAGCCGGGTGTACCGTTACCTGCTTCAGAGCAACGACAGCGAACTAACCAGTCTGAGCAAGGAACTTGCATTCATCAACTCCTACATATTATTACTTCAGACCCGCTTCGGAGAAGGGATACAAACCCATATTGACATTGATGAACAATTGCTTAATCGCCAGATTCCTCCCATGACTTTGCAGCTTTTGGTTGAGAACGCCGTCAAGCATAACATTACTGATCGGGATAAGCCTTTGACACTGGAGATTTACAACAAGGGAGAAAAGCTTGTCATCTCCAACAACATACAGGCCAAAACCAAGCTGATGCCTTCTACCGGTATTGGCTTAAAAAATATCAGGGAGAAATACCGGCTGCTGAACCAGCCCGAAGTGGAAATCATCCAAACGGATACCTTATTTACTGTCATCATTCCTTTGATATAGAATACTTATCGCCTTTGAAAACACATAATAACCCATATCGCATGCTGAGCCATCATGAAAATACTGATCATTGAAGACGAACAGTTGGGCGTAGAGCGCCTGACCCGTCATTTGCTTGCCATTGATAGCACTATTGAAATTGTAGGCTGTTTAAGGAGCATTGAAGAGTCTGTGAAGTGGCTGCGTACTCAGCCTCATCCCGAACTCATCCTGATGGATATTGAACTCACCGACGGGCAAAGCTTTGAGATTTTCAACCAGGTGAAAGTGCAGAGTGCTGTCATCTTTACGACATCCTATGATGAGTATGCACTCAAGGCTTTTAAGGTTAACAGCATTGACTATCTGCTCAAACCGGTTAAAAAAGACGAACTAGCTGCAAGTCTCAACAAGTACCGTCAGATTCATGGACCCAAAGCGGCTCCTGCTTTTAACATTGAATCTTTGATCCAACAACTGCAGCAGCCACAGTCGCGTACCTACCGTTCCCGCTTTCTGGTCAAGCATCTGCAAAGGCTCCTTTCGGTAGAAGTGAGTGAAATCGCCTACTTCTTTGCTGAAGAACGGATCAGCTTTTTCGTGACCTGGACCAACCGCAAATATGTGGTAGACTATACGCTGGAAGAACTTGCCGATATGCTTGATCCGCAGGATTTTTTCCGGGTCAACCGGGCTTTCATCGTGCATGTAAAATCCGTGACACACATTCAAAACTTTTTCAACGGAAAACTGGCCCTGGATTTAAACCCTCCCACCGACAAGCAGGTGACCGTCAGCAAGGAAAAAGCCTCTGAGTTTAAAGCCTGGATGGGCAAATAAGCCCTTTATCCGGAATAAGCGTGATTTCATGTCACCAAATTTCCGTTTCATACACTTCCACATTGTCGCTGTAGGACAAACTATTGACCTTTGCCTCATCCTATTTTACTGAAAACACATGATCCCATGAAAACCATTTGTAAGACAAACGCCACAAGCGTTTTTACGGCCCTCGGCCTCAGTTTTTTCATCCTGCTGATCAGTTCAGGATTTTATACCATCCCGCAGCATGCGATGGAAAACTCTCTATTTGATCAGTTGGGCATCAGCCAGACTGAGGCTGAACTGAAGATACAAAACTCTATGCTGGGTGGTTACCTGGACCAGCAAGGGGTTACCAAAGCCAAACACATTCTACAGAAAGATCGCGCTGCCGTCACCCTTGACCTGCTCAACTACGCCAAAGCCTATCTGTCGGCTCCGGCATTCACAGAAGCTTATGCCTCCCTGCGCCAACAATCTCAGCCAGAGAAGCAGACACTGCAAACCCCAGAAGCACTGCAGGCAGAAATGATCAGCCGTCTTCAGCAGGCCGTAGCAGACACCGAAACAAGTCTGAAAAATGCAGATGCCTCGCTGAAAGCTGTTTTTGAGTCGGTGCTGGCGGATACCAAGCAAGCCCTTAAGGATGCAGAAGATCCCAACAATGCCCAGATGATGGCCTACCGCCAAAACTATGAGGAGATGCTGAAGATCAACGAGCAGGTATATCAGCAGCAACTGGCAGGCTGGGAAGAACACTACCCTGCCGATCATCATGAGTTCATCAAAAAGCGGCTTCAGCTATTTTTGGAAGAAAGCCAGGACATTGATTTTTCTGCCGAGCTGACAGAGAAAGACAAAAAAATGGTGTTTGTCAATCCGGACTATGAAGCCAAAGGCAAGCGCTGGAAAATGGGTTACCGTGCCGGAAAAGAAGTGGTGCAGACTGCCAGAACGTATGTGGAAGACTGGTTAAAAGAAATATCCTAATCACCTTTTAGCCTCTTTCCCATGGAGTTACCAACAGGATACCATTGCTTCCATTCCAATGCCTTCTTCAATTATCAGCTGAATCGCTGGTATGCACTGGGTTTTGCCAGAAAAGAGGACATGATAAGTATTGGAAGAAAGATCAGGACAGCACAGGATTATGTGCGGGAATTCACCAGCGCATGTGATCGGGCCATAGAGGAAGGGCGTCTGAAAAATGCAGCCACCTACTGCCGGGCCAGCGAGTTTCTGATGGAGCCTGCTGACCCCAAAAAAATAGCCACCTATGATAAGTTTGTGGAATTATTTGACCAGGCATTGGCAGATGAAAAGTATGAAAGACATCAGGTCCCTTATGCGAACTATTATTTATCTGCCATCCGATTTCCTGCTCAGACCGCACAAGCGAAAGGCACACTCATCGGCATCGGGGGTTTTGATTCCTTCATTGAAGATTTTTTGAGCTTCTGGAAGTTCTTTGCCGAAAACGGATACGATGTCATTGCTTTTGAAGGTCCCGGCCAGGGCGGCAGCCTGCGTACCCATCAGCTGGCATTTGACCATGACTGGGAAAAACCTACGGCTGCGGTGCTTGATTATTTCAGGCTTGATCAGGTGACGGCACTGGGCATCTCCATGGGAGGCTATTGGGTGCTGCGGGCAGCTGCTTTTGAAAAAAGAATTCAGCAGCTAATCGCCATGCCTCCTGTCTACGACTGGCTGGAACTGACCCATACATTCAACAAAAAACTGGTGAACGGGCTGCTGAAGAAGAAAAAGATAATGAACTTTCTGATCAAACTAAAAATGCGCAATCTGGTGATCAGGCATACCATCCAAAACACCTTGTTTCTGAGTCAGCAAAAGGAACCTGTGGAAGCGGTAGCGTGGATGCTGGGTATGAACAAAAACCACCTGCACAGCCATCTGGTAGATCAGCATGTACTGCTGCTTGGCGGTGAACAGGATGCTTTTCAGCCTCCGCTGCTGCTGCAAAAGCAGAAAGCAGCTTTGATAAACGCAGCCTCAGTTAGCGTAAGAATTTTCAGCAAATCCGAGCAGGCTGAGCAGCATTGTCAGATTGGCAACATTGGCCTAGCCCTGGAAAGTATGTTGCACTGGATGACTAAAACAATAATTTGACACCAAACTCTATCAATACCTTCTCCTATGAAACTCATATGTATTTTTCTATTGATCCTTTTCCCCCTCTTTTCCTGGGCACAGGACAATGAGGTGAAGAATTCCTTCAGCCTGGGCTGGAGCGGTAGCAGCATAGCCCGGCAGGATCTGATCTTTTCTCCCTTCGTCCACCGGGATTTCTCCACCCTGGGCCTGACGATTGCCTATCAGCGGAAAGGTGACATTATGCATCAGGTGGAAGTACATTTCAACAGCCTTGCCCCTGCTTATCACGAATCCTATTCTTTTTATGAGGATGAAGAACAGTATACCGCTCAAGCCCATCAGTTTACACTGATCAGACTCAATTATCTTATGGGCAAAAGGCTTTTTCAGAACGAAAAAATAAAGTTTTGGACAGGGGGCGCTTTGGTCTCTGACTTGCAGGCACTGAATTATCAGTATGGGCGGATCAGCTATTTCGGGTATTATCTCAGTGCTGGCTTGGGCGTATTTGCCAGATTTGAGTATTTCCTCAATGCCAAACAGGGCTTTTTCGTCCAGCTGAGATTGCCCCTGGTTTCCTGGATGGCGCGCTCTCCCTACGCCATCAACGATGATGAATTTATTGAAAATATCTCCTCCCATCGCACCTTGAAAACACTGGGTGCACTCTGGTCAGACGGTGAGTTAGTCAGCTGGAATAGCTTGCAATACGGAGATATTCGTCTGAACTACTTTTACCATCTATCAGAGAAATGGAAAGTAGAGGCAGGTTATGGCTATTCGTTTATCCACAGCGAGGAACCCCGGCCTATGACCTCCAGACTCCATCAGTTTCAGATCGTCGGAACCCTTAACTTTTAAACTGCCATGAAAACCATATTCCCATTACTATTATTACTACTGTTGTTCTCTGCCTGTGAAACAGATTTTGAGCCTGAACCTCAAAACAATCCGGAGGCTGTGTTTGAAGATCTCTGGCAAAATTTCAATACCTTGTATGCCCCTTTTGAAGAAAGAGGAGTAGACTGGCAGGAGCAGTACCATATTTACCGCCCCCAGGTACATGCACAAACCACAGATGATGCTTTGTTCGCGATTCTATCCAACCTCCTAGCCAGCCTTGACGACGGACATGTGAGCCTGACGGCACCCGGAAGAGAGGTGTTTTTTTCCAATGAGATTCGTCGTCTTCAGCTAGATGATGCCTTGTTTGATCTAGCGGTGATCACCGATCATTACCTGGAAGCGGGTTATCAGAGGGGGACGGACGACAGCTATGTGTATGGCAGGCTCAAAAACACCAATTTGGGCTATATCTTTTTTGATTATGTAGGAGACAATTTCAACGTCATGGACGAATTTCTGGACAAATACAAAGAGGCGGATGGCTATGTCATTGACCTGAGACACAATCAGGGGGGCGACTTCACTTATGCTTTTCCGCAGATCGGCCGCTTTACCGATGAAAAAAGACTGGTCTTTGAGAGTAAAACCAAAAACGGAGCAGGAGAAGACGACTATACCGACTGGCATACCTGGCACCTGGAACCCAGAGGAAATTATGTAGACAAAGCCCTGGTGGTCCTGACAGACCGCTACACCATCAGCGCAGGAGAAAGAGCGGTAATGGCTTTCAAAACACTGCCTCAGGTAACCTTCGTTGGAGACACAACCAGCGGGGCACAGGGAACCATGATCGGCAGGGAACTGGCCAATGGATGGTTTTATTCACTGGTGCCTCAGAAAACGAAGTTATATGACGGGCAATCTTACGAAGGCATTGGCCTGAGTCCTGATTTGTATGTGAAAAATACTTCGGCGGAATTATCATCCGGAACAGATGCCGTACTGGAAGCAGGCATGGAAGTGCTGAAATAAAGTGCAGAGATAGCATAAATTACCACTGATTCGTAACATAATAACCATATAAACATGGAAACACTGAATTTTTCTGCACCTAACCTGGGAATTTTAGTTCTGACATTGCTCTGTATAACAGGCATAGCCCTAGCTACGCATCAAGCAAAAAGCAGGATTCGGGATCGGACTTATTTTAAAAAGGTATATGTTTTTTACGGTATTTTTTTCCTTTCCGTCCTCCTCCTGATTGGCTTAAGTGTATCCGGCTTTTTTTACAATTTTACCGCCCTTCCTCCTCGAAGCGGCGTACTCTTGCTGGTTTTTCTAAGTTTCATCCTATTCCTTTCGTTGCAGAAGATGCAGCGTGGCTTGAAACTTCTGCTGGTACTTCCTGCTCATTGGCTGGTAGTATGTCAGGTGTATCGTCTGGGCGCAGAACTGATTCTGGCGGGCCTGTATGCGGAGAATATCGTCCCCAGAGAACTCACATGGTACGGAAGAAACTTTGATATGTTCGTGGCTTTGTTTGCCATTCCTGTTGCCTTGCTTTTGTGGAAGAAATACAGGCATGCCTATTCCATCGCGCTGCTGTTCAATGGGTTTAGTCTTCTGTCGCTGGCAAATATCCTGTTCATCGCCTTTTTTTCTTTACCCTCACCTTTCCAAAAGTATGAGACCAACTTATTAACTTCTTATTTTCCGGGAATACTGATTCCGGCTTTTCTGGCCCCTCTTGCCGTGTACATCAGTATTGTATCGCTCAAACAATGTCTGTATTTATCAGCAAAAGGAGCAGCTAAGGTTCAAGTAGGGCTGCTTGAGGATTGACTTAAAATTTCTGCGTGTAATATTCGCTTGTAAGTTAATAGGATGGCAGTGCGATGGATATCTGCTATGTTATAGTTTCCCACTGATATTGGGAAATAGTAAGTTTATAAAACGAAGCTTTAATAAAGTTAATCTGAATAATGAGTAGTATAAGGTCCGAGAGCTTATTACCTCTGCATCTTAGATTTATTGACCAACAAAACCCTTCAAATTTTAAGATTTGAAGAGTTTTGTTGCTAAGCCCTTCATTTTATTTACCGATTCTTATAACTTAGGTAACCTATTCGGTGCCCCATTGAAGTATTTTTGAAATGGGGGGGGCACCGAATAATCTAAGAGCATATTGGAAAATTCTGTTTGGCTTTTATGCCATTCTGTTGACAATAATTTGACAGTTCTGCCACAGTACCCAAGCTTCTGCGCTCCGGGTGGTTTTTTCATGGGGGCGGCCCCGCAATGCCGTTTAGTTAAGCGTCACATAGCCCTTCTGTAGTTGTGCCAAGTTTGATATTTACCTCGTCGTTTGTTCCT